>CAZPIF010000173.1:0-4106 GCA_964586565.1 uncultured bacterium | reverse complement strand
GATCATTAGATGACTGGTATTCCAAAATGGCTTTAAATGATTGTTTATCCTTTGTAATTGACTTGACATTAATGCTAGGCAAACTTGCTTTCATATCCTGGATATCATTTTCATCTGCATTTTCAATTTGTAAATGTAGTAGGGTTAAGCCTTGAGAGTCTTCAATAAGTTCGTTACTGGTTCCATCTGCTACGATTTTACCATTGTCAATTATTATAATTCTATCAACAGTGGCCTGTATTTCTTGGAGAATATGAGATGACATTAGAACCAATTTTTCCTTTCCAAGTTTTTTAATTAAACTACGAATTTCAACAATTTGATTTGGGTCAAGTCCTGTAACCGGTTCATCTAGAATGAGAATTTTAGGATCATGAATCATTGCTGCTGCTAAACCAATCCTCTGTTTATACCCTTTAGAACAATTCCCAATGGTTCTATGAACAACACCTTGAAGACCACAATCTGCGACTACTCTTTTTAATGATTCTGTAAATTTATCATCTTCTATACCTCTTATAGACGCATGAAATTTTAAATATTCATGAACTTTCATTTCAGAGTATAAAGGATTTAATTCAGGTAAATAACCAACCATCTTTTGAATATCAAGACAATCATCAATTATATTTTTATCACCAAGATACACATTTCCAGATGTTGGTGTTAGATATCCTGTCATCATTTTGAGTGTGGTGCTTTTACCAGCACCATTTGCGCCCAAAAATCCAACAATTTCACTTTCTTTCAATGAAAATGAAATTGAATCAACAGCTTGTACACTTCCATAATTTTTTGATAGCTTGTCTATCCTAATCATTTATATGCTCCTTGACATGAAATAGTAGTTAATGCCAGTATCTTGGAAAAGTTCCAATTTTTGCGGCGAATATTAAAAAAAATATCATCTATAGAAAACTAATTTTGTGTCAAATATCACAAAATGCTACATAAATAACGAATATATCTTGACATTTTATGGATATAGAAAATAGATTAGAGTAAGTCGGCGGATATATTTCGTCGGTTATGGTTAACCAAATAGTAAACTAAAGGAGAGTTATTATGACTCGCTTATTCAAATCAATAGTATCAGCGCTGCTTATGTTTTCTTTCGTGGCAGTACTGCCTGCTGAAACAGCTGCAAAGTCAAATCAGTGTGAATTTGCAGTAGAGCAGGAATGCGACGGAACTCTAGTTGCAAGCGCAGATGTTAAAAAGAAGAAAAAGAAAGGAAAGAAATTTTCTAAGAAAGGTAAGAAAAAGAAGAAAGGCTTTTTCTCTAAAGTTTTTGGAAACAAGAACTAACCTCAGCTTTTTCATAAAAAGGGTACGGTAACGTACCCTTTTTTTTTTCATCTATTCCTTTTATAATTGACATTATAAATCGTAGGAAAATCCAATGTACACATACCAATATATAAAAATAATATTTTTTTCTGTATTTTTCGTTACAATATCCAAATCACAAGAAGCTGATACTACTTTAGTTGATGAAGAAGAGAGTGGACGAGAGATGTATACGAGTATTGATATTAGTTATTCCGAAGACAAGGGGAATACAGATTTTCTATCACTATATTATGGATTGAATTTCACTCTAATTGGTGATATCGGCACTCTAAAAGATACAGAATTTTTATTTGATTTTAATCGAAGTGATGATCAGTTTGAAGGCCAGCCATTCACTGATGATCAATCGATTACATTAAAGTTCGATGTTTGGGCTAATAAAAGATTTTCTCCGTTTCTATTTTTTCAAAAATCTTTTGACAATACTGTAGGTCTAGAGGATAGGCTCAATTACGGTCTTGGTGCTAAACTAGGATTAAATAAAATGTTTTCAGTTAGTTATGCCTTATTAGCTGAAAAAGAAGACTACCTATACTATAATTATACAGATTCCAGCTCTGCAATGGCAGCTGGTGATTTTTATTATACTGATTCAACTGCTCTAGATCCTGCTGACTATTCTGATTGGGATTATTATTATGATTGGTGGTATTACTATGCAGATGCAGCAGATATTAGTGGCAATGACACAACTTATTATGAGTATAGTGATTCAGCTGCTTTCTATTATGATGACTCAACAGAGGCAGCTGCAGAAGAATTTCTTCGTCATTCTATACGCCCAAAGATAAAATTGAAATTATTTGATGATAATTTGGTATTTGATTATAGGTTCTATTTTAAACCAAAGGTTGATGATTTTAATGATTACTTACTTGAGCATGAATTGAAAGTTTCACTTTCTACCTTCTATGAGGCCTTAACTGTTAATCTTAATTATACAAATAAATTTAATTCAAGGTACGATAGCGCAGTTATTATAAATAGAGACACGGGAATGCCATATAAAGCAGTTGATGAAAATCTGACGTTGGGATTTTCTTTTATGTTCTAGTTATTATATAAATAAACGGAATTTTATAAAAGGCAATATACGAGTAATTTAATATTGCCTTTTTATTATGAATTATAATCATTTAGAAATTGAGTCGAAGTGGCAGGGTTCCTGGTCTAGGGAAAAAACTTTTCGAGCTAAGGAAGATAGATCGAAAAAGAAACTCTATGTACTGGATATGTTTCCTTATCCATCTGGATCTGGATTGCATGTTGGGCATCCATTAGGTTATACTGCTACTGATATTTATTCTCGTTTTAAAAGACTACAGGGATATAATGTTCTTCATCCAATGGGGTGGGATGCGTTTGGGCTGCCCGCTGAACAATACGCTATCAAAACAGGTACACACCCAAGTACAACAACCGCAGAAAATATAAAAAATTTCAAACGCCAAATTAAAATGTTAGGCTTTAGCTATGACTGGGATCGTGAGATTAATACAACAGATCAGAAATACTACAAATGGACTCAATGGATTTTTCTACAGTTGTACAATAAAGGACTTGCCTATGAAGCAGAAGTACCGGTTAACTGGTGTCCTGAATTAAAGGCAGTGCTTGCTAATGAAGAGGTGGTTGATGGTAAATCTGAGATAGGTGGACATCCTGTAATTAGAAAGCCGATGCGACAGTGGATGTTTAGAATAACAAATTATGCAGAATCACTACTCGACGGCCTTAAAGATTTAGATTGGCCTGAGAGCGTAAAGGATTTGCAAAGAAATTGGATAGGCAAATCAAATGGAGCGGAAGTAGAATTTGAAGTTCCAGAGTTAAATTACACAATAACTGTATTTACAACACGTCCAGATACATTATTTGGTGCTACTTATATTGTTCTAGCACCTGAACATCCTTTGGTAAAAGACCTAAGTAGCAATTCTAAAGTTCTAGACTATGTAGATAGAGCACAAACTAAAAGTGATCTTGACAGGGGGGAGCTCAATAAAGACAAAACTGGGGTATACCTGGAGCATTTTGCGATTAATCCAGTAAATAATGAAAAAATTCCAATTTGGATAGCAGATTACGTTTTAATGAGTTATGGAACTGGAGCAATCATGGCGGTGCCAGCCCATGATGAAAGGGATTATGAGTTTGCCAGTAAATACAATCTACCAATAAATGAAGTAGTCTCAGGTGGAAATATCAATTTAGAGGCATTCACAGATAACAAAGATGGGGTAATGGTTAATTCATCAAATAACATTGGTCTAGATTTAAACGGTTTTACTGTTGATAAAGCAATTAATGTGACAATTAAATGGCTAGAGTCTAGTAATAATGGTAGACCTAAAGTTCAATATAAGCTTAGAGATTGGTTATTTTCTAGACAACGTTATTGGGGTGAGCCAATACCAGTTATTCATAATGACAATGGGGAAGTGGAGCCACTCAATTTATCTGAATTACCCCTAGTTCTACCATCCGTTGAAAAATTCGAACCATCAGAGACCGGTCAGTCTCCTCTAGCAAACGTAAAAGAATGGGTAAATATCAAAGATGGTAAAAGAGAGACAAACACGATGCCACAATGGGCAGGTTCATGCTGGTATTTTTTAAGATTTATTGATCCAGACAATAGTGATGAAGCATGGAGTAAAGAAAAAGAAACATACTGGATGCCAGTTGATCTGTATGTCGGTGGGGTAGAACACGCTGTTCTTCATCTTCTATATGCAAGATTTTGGAATCAC
>CAZPIF010000172.1:0-4144 GCA_964586565.1 uncultured bacterium | reverse complement strand
AAGTGCACCAGATCCTAAATCTGGCGTGTCTACCAATTCCACCACCGCGGCATAAATCTAATTTAATGATATTGAATCTATCATTTGGATAGTGAAATCAATCCTATTTCATTAAAATCATTTTTCTGCTAAAGACCTTATTCTCTGAATTTAATTTATAAATATATACTCCAGCACTTACTGGATTTCCTCCACTATCATCGCCATTCCAATTAATTGAATAACGACCAGATATATGCTCTTGATTAACAAGACTCTTTACTTTCCTGCCTCGCATATCATAAATATCAATCTCCACATGAGAGTCATTTCCGATATCATAAGAGATTACTGTTGATGGATTAAAGGGGTTAGGATAGTTTGGATAAAGAGCAAAGTCTACAGGTATACTAATATTATTCTCGATGCCCACCATATCACTAGTAAACTGACCAAAATTATCAGCAACAGAAGTTATTGGTATAAAATAGTTATCACCTGCCGATACTTGATCAAACATAAAAACAATGCTAGGGTTTGAAGAAATGTTATTATTGAATTGAACTTCAAACTCAAGAATCGCACCACTACCTGATTCAATAGCATTCCCCAAAACATAACCAGAAAATTCTATTTCACCATTATCATTTTCTCCTGTATTGTCCTGAATTACAGGGGAAGGAAAACGATCAGTAGATGTTACGCTTGTAAATGTCATATTATCTGGCATATCTACAATAGTGAATTCTAAAACATTGACGGCTTCAGTATTTTCCAAATGAACCTCAAATGTACCAAAACCTCCTGGCTCCATCTGGCCCGATACATTCTCGATAGTAAAACCGACCGGGGGCTGACCTAAATAAAAAGCATGAGGAGTTGTCTGAGTACTCATTGGCAAGTTATTTATATCAGAAAGTACAGGATCCTGAACTGTAATATCAACAATCGTTCCAGGTGTTATACCTCCAAGTATATCATATGTTACATCAAGTAAATGGTTAATTCCGGGTTCAATCGGATTATCTTGGGTCGTAGAGGCCAATACCCGATATCTATCACCTAAGTCAGTTCCAGACACAGTCCAATCATCAAGATTTAACATTTGATTCAGATTAATATTGTTACCTGTAATAAGGTTTGCGGGATTTGCTAAAATATCAAATTCAAATGAATAAACTGGTCTAGTGTTATTAATAAAAACAGAACCAGAAGTCTGTGCACCAGGCACGCCAAAACCACCATAGAGATCTAAGTATTGTGTCTCTACTCCAACAACGTATGATCCATTTTCACCGGTCCAGTTTAAGGCAGTTTCGATACCATCTTCCAAATTATAATACAATATATTGGTAGCACTTGTATAAGAAAGATTGACAGTCATTTCTTCATCAGATACTGGATATAGTATAGCGCGTACAACTGCACCATCACCAGGCTGAAGAGCCTCACCCAGACATTGTCCATAAATTGCAATAGTGCCATCTCCTTGGTTATCTACACCAAGCTCACAGTTAGAGGTTCTGTCAGTTGATATCCACCCGTTCGGGTAAGCACTTAATACATCAGGATAGTCTTGCATTTGAAAATAAAATATTGAGACCTCAGATTCAGTATTCATATAAAAATCTAAAGTATCTGGCTGCCCTGCAAGTGATGCTCCATCATCAAACCACAATTCAACCCACTCTACTGGTGACCCTGTTATAATATTAGTAGCAGCAGATTCAGAACCATCTGGGTAAATAGCAGTAACATAATAGTAGTATGTGAGATTGTTAACCACTTCTTCATCAAGGTAAGTAGTCTCATTTGCGTCAACCTCAGCTATCTCATCAAAATTTCCATCTTCACTCAGAGAACGATATATTTTGTAACCATTTAAATCTATAGGACGTTGACTTGGACTTTGTAAAAGCAATGAGTTATCAATCAACTCAAAAGTTTCAGTAATAGAGTACGAATATGGCCAGTTTCCTGATGAGAATACTTCTCTCATTTCTTCACGGGTACCATTATTAATTAAATCCCACCCTCTATCGCTAAGCTCAAAGGATGCTGAATGCCTACCTTCTTCCAAAAAATTTGTAATAACAATATTATCTACTGCCCAAAACCATTCCCATGATGCAGGATCAGTGATATAGTGGAATCTTATTTTTAACTGATTATTTGAATATGCTGAAATATCCAAAATCTGCTGGTCTGGAGTAGACCATCCACCTACAGTTGCACCATCTCCGGTCGCCTGATAAACATTTACCCACTGGCTACCATCCCAAACATCAACATTTCCAGTTGATGCTGTTCCATCGCCTGCCCAATCAAGGAAATGATGATCAAATGATAAATATAATTCACCCGAAACATTAAGAGTAGGGCTCACGAACTGATCATCAAACTGAGTACCACTTCCAGCAGCATCTGCATCTGCATATACAAAAGGTGTCCCATCTAGTGATTGACCGTTGTAAGATTCCGCCCATTCCCATGTAGGGCCAGTAGTACCTCCATCAATTATTTCCCAATCCTCAGGTAACCCTTCATCCAACATCTCATCTACGTATACAAAAGAGGGTCCTGTTGGGGGGCTCCAACTTAATAGAACCTGACCATCCATGCCGTCCTGCGCCTGTAAGCCACCAGGCTCTTCAATATAACCAGGTGTTATTGCGACAGTACCAGAGTCTACACCAGCAAGAGAGTATAAACCTCCAAAGCCATCTGTGACTGTAATATTATCAAAGTCAACTGAAACATTAGAATTATATGCATCATCATGTACGGTCATCTCCAAACTTGCTACTGAACCCGAACCAGGTTGAATATCTTGATTGTCCTCACTGAACATAATTACCCTTGTCACACCATTTTGTAACACATTAAAACCGATGGTGAACCCTTGAGATCGTTCTGTAGTCGTAACGCCCGTTACATCCAGATAATCAGGTGAGTCAAAAACATCAAATTGTAAACCTCCAACTGATCCAGAATTTTCTAGATTAATATCAAGATATACTTGCTCTGAGACATCACCAGTAGCTGCTGATGAACTGAGCGAAATAAAGCTACCAATAGTTATAGATCCATCAACAAGAACTCCATTTATGATGTTTCCATCCCCATCACTACCAGTAAAATTGGATGCTTCTAAATCAATTATAGCAGAGAGTACATCTGAACCATCATAGTGCAAGTATAAAACAGCATTAGGGACTGTTGGTCCTGCAGAAATCTCTCCCCCCGAACTATGATAGAAAACAACTCTTGCCGAACCATCATTAAAAACATTATAGTCAGCACTAAACATAGCATCTTCAGTGGTTACACTTGATATATTTACAAGATTTGGTGTAGCAGCTACATCAAACTGAAATCCTCCAACAGCATCAACTGGATTGGTCAATGAAACTGGAACTATTATTTCATTAGTGTATCCATCAACAGCGACATCACCTACAGATACTGTAACATTTGAGAATACCGTACTTGAAGCAAATACAAATACAATAAATAAAGAGAAACAATTTCTCATTAATACCATTTTCTTCCTCCGAAAATATCTAAAAATAATATATTAAAATAAATTACCAGAAATCTAAAACTATAACAGAATCACCATAGAAAAACTATATACTAAATAGTTATCATATAAAATAACGGTTTTATACCTTAAATACACTCACAAATTATTCTGTAAGTGCCCTAATAATATCCTCATAGAGATCTTCGACATGCTCAACACCAATTGAAAGCCTTACTAAGTCTGAGGTTAGCCCCATAGAATTTTTTATTTCTTCGGGTACAGAAACATGCGTCATATCATAAGGAGCGCAGACTAAACTCTCGACACCTCCCAAACTTTCAGCAAGAGTAAAAAATTTTAAATTCTTCAAAAAACTGTCTCGCTTTTGCACTGATCCACATCGTAACGATATAATAGAACCAAATATTGGTTCGCCCTCTGGATTATGTTGTTGCGCTAAAGCTAGTTCGTGCTGGGGATGACTTTCCAGTCCAGGATAAATTATTGAACTAATTAATTTCTCTTTGTTTAACCTTTTTGCTAGCTCTAGAGCATTTTCTGATTGTCTTTGAACTCGAAGGGCCATGGTCTTAGTACTTCTAAGCATTAGCCAACAATCAAATGGACTAGGAACAGCTC
>CAZPIF010000171.1:0-4146 GCA_964586565.1 uncultured bacterium | reverse complement strand
AGTACTACCTTTCCCTGAAGCTGGAAATAATCAAGTGCAGCCATAGCAGCACCAAGTCCTGCTTTATTATGAGCCGCAAGCCCTTCATATACTTTCCCCTCTTCTGTTTTAGGGACGTCCATATTTTCTTCAATATAGTCTTTGTCGAAAGCAACTGGAATTAATATCATTGGAACCGCATTTATAATCAAAAACACAGATATCACGATCATTGGTATTTTAGGTTTTGACATTGTTTGGCTATCTCCTTCTAATATATTTATAATCTACTTAATATAGTTTGAACAAACCCAATCAATCTAAAGAATAAAGTTAATAGGCTAATCAGTTGGAAGAAATTTTGGCTTGCTTCTATGGCTAGTACTTTGTTCATATGAATAAGCTATTTCAATGAGCATTGGCTCGCTCCATGCTTTTCCATAAAAAGATAAACCCACAGGTAAATCTTCAATTAAGCCCATTGGTACATTAATATTAGGGTAACCCGACAAAGCTGCGTATACAGAAGTAGATAGATGGTAGTTATCTCCGTTAATTAGATCAGTTTTCCATGCTGGACTGCCAGTAGGCGAAACAATGGCATCCAATTGATGTTCATCCATAACCATGTCTATTCCATTTCCACGATATGCTTCTAACATTTTTGAGAGTGCCTCCTTGTACTCTTTTTCTTCTAAAGTTCCTTTTCCTTGCGCATTCTCTAATACATCAAGATTAAAATATTCCATCTCGATACTATCAGAGTAGGAGGCATTTATAATTTCCTGTAAGTTATTTACAGAGCGATTTTTACCAAGATCACTTAAATATTTATTTATACCATTCTTAAACTCATACGCTAAGACTACTTCACAATTTTTAGAGGGATTACCTTCAACAATTTTTTCTAGTTCAATAACCGTTGCACCTTGTGATTGTAGTTGATTAATAGCTCGATTCATCAGGCTATCAACCTTAAAGTTTTTGCCTAATTCAGTTTTCAAGTAGCCTATTCGTTTTCCCTTTAAACCGCCTAATTTTAAAAATTTTGTATAATCGGAGTGTGATTTTCCATAACTATAAATTGTTTTAATATCGCTGCTATCAACTCCAGTTAGGGCGCCTAGTAATTTAGCAGCATCTTTAACGGTGCGAGCCATTGGCCCAGCAGTATCCTGGGTGTAGCTTATTGGTATAATCCCAGACCTACTCCACAGACCAACAGTTGGTTTTATCCCAACAATACCATTAGCATTTGATGGACACATTATTGATCCCCATGTCTCAGTGCCTATTGATATTGCACATAAATTGGAGGATACAGCAACCGCAGAACCTGAACTTGATCCACATGGATTTCTATCTAAAACATACGGGTTTTTTGTTTGCCCTAGAATGCCACTCCAACCACTTGATGAATATGATGCTCTGTAGTTGGCCCATTCACTTAAATTGGCTTTACCAAGTATAACCGCATCTGATTCTCTTAATTTTTTTGCGATCCAGCTATCTTTAGTAGGATACGAATTCTTAAGGATTCTAGAACCAGCAGTAGTTGGCATTTTATCATGTGTGTCAATATTATCTTTTAAGATAACTGGAATGCCATACATGGGACCAATTGTTTTTTGCGCTTCTAGCTTTTTGTCAAGTTTATGAGCTATTTCAATCGCATCAGGATTTATTGATATAATCGAATTTAGGCTAGGGCCAGATTTATCTATGGCTTCTATTGAGCTTAAATAAGACTCAATAACGTCAACTACTTTGAAAGAACCATTCCTGTACCCTTCTTGGATCATATCAATTGTATATTCATCCAGGTTCAGATTTTTAGATTTACTATGATTTGTACAACTATTAATAAAAAATAATGAAAAAAGAATTAGGTGTAAAAAATTTTTCATATCAAAACCTGGTTGTATAATATTTTAAAAAATTCACTAATTGAAAACTTTTATATCGTATATACTTTTGTAGATCTAGTTCTTCCTTTTAAGACTATTTCACCACTCAAACTGGTTTTACTATGCAATTCTTTTGTTAGCGCAGTATGAACTTCATGACTAAATGAAATATCTGTTTTGAATTCTTTGTTCGCCTGTTCCAATCTCGCGGCCACATTCACAGTATCTCCAATGGTGCTGTACTGGAGCATTTCCTGACTGCCAACATTTCCTGCAATAACACTGCCAGCATGAATACCAATCCTCATAGTTATTAAATCAATGTTATGATTTTTCCAATACCTTGAGGTTTCTTTATCATCCCACTCATGATTTAAATCTTTTAATCTTTCCCTCATTTTAATTGCACACTTTACTGCTTCATTTTCATGACCACTTAGTTTTACTGGAGCACCAAATACAACCATTACTGAGTCACCAATATAGTTCAACGTATGCCCATTAAATTCTTTAATAACTTCATGCATTTTGGTAAAATATTCATTCAAAAATTCTAGAGCTACTTCAGGAGACATATTTTCGGTAATTGTTGAATATGCACTTAAATCAGCAAATAAAATTGTAACCCATTTATTCTCACCCTCAAGCTCTCCCTTCTGAGATATAATCTTTTCACTTAGTGTATCACCAAAATAGCGCTTTAAGGTTTCTTGCATCAATTGCCTATTCTCTTCAATTGTTATTGATTTTGAAAAATTTAGCCTGAGGTCTCTTTCTGATTTCCATTTGTTAAGAATAAGTAGCGCATAAGGGAAAAAATACAGAGTTATATAAAGGGGGACATTAAGGGAGGTATAATTAGATAAAAGTGTTAAAGATGCTAGAAAAGGCACTAAAGATGCCAGTACTGAATACGTAAAATTAAACGGAAAAATATTTATCCAAACTATTGAAGCGAAAAGTGGCATAAATGCAACATGCGGAAGATTCGACAACCTTTCATAATCTAAATAAAAGAACAAAGGCATATTAATTACTGGTAAAAATAGAAGGAACTTTTCAAGATACTTTTTTTTGAAATTCTCACTTTTAAAAATTAAAAATAGAGGAAAAGTAATAAATATTATTGGGTTTATTATTGTCTTTAATGCGATCGTACCTCTTAAAAACAAACTCGTCAGATATATAAATGAAACTGATATGAAAAATATAATTACCTTAGAGTAGAATGAACTTACCTTTGTCCATTTATCATCAAGATATTTATCCTCTAGCTTGGAATCTTCGAAAATACATCTGATGGTGTCTATAGTATAACGCATACGTAAATCTACCTATCGTGTAAATAAAAACAACATTTCAATTTTAAATTAGATATGATACATATTTTAATCTTTATACCATGTTAAATAACTTATTATTACACCTTGATTAACCAATATAAATAAAACCGATATATCTTGAACAGTGGAAGAAAAAATGTTGCTTCCTCCTGCATAACTCCAACCAAATAAAAATGCATAAACCATGATTGAGAATGGAACAAAATATTTTGATGCTGCTTTGTCCATTTTTTTAACTCTTTCTACTATATCCATATGTTTTTTATCCTTAATTAACACGTTTATAAAAAATATTTATTTTATTATGGTTACATCTAGAGACATAAATATAATTAGAGAAATAAAAGTAAAAACTGCCAAAAATCCATGATAGGTTCTAGATTTAGTTATAACACCTACTATTGATAGGAATGTGAGTATAAATGGCATAATAGTAAACGGTGAAAAAAGGGGTTTGAAAAAAAGAAAATGATTAATCAAAATAATAGAAGCAAAGTTGTATGCAGTACTAGAAAAAAATATTCTATGTACGGAAAAGTAATGTTTCTCTAGATCAACTATACTGGATTCAGTTGATTTTGGTAAAACTAAAGTCGTCATCAAATAAATACCGCTTAGATTCACCACAACAAGAAAAAATGAAGGATATCTCCACATCTCAAGATCATTTAGCCCCCACAGTCCCCACCAAGAAAAAATATCCCAAATAAATACTGTTACAATCCAAATACTATTTACCCAGTACGTTTTCACGCGAGATTGCATTTCTATCAAATCACTTGCAGCTCTCAATAAATGCGATATAGCAAGACCAACGATAACAGAAAATAAAACAGTTATAAACTCAAATGCTGACATCAATATTCCTACGTTTTACTACTAACTAATAACTTACGCTTTTCATAACATTAAAAAAC
>CAZPIF010000170.1:0-4169 GCA_964586565.1 uncultured bacterium | reverse complement strand
ATTGCCATGAGAGTACCGGTCCCAGATGGCTCTGTAGTAGATTTAAATGTTCGACTTAATCAAAATGTTACTGAAGATGATATCAATGATGCAGTTAGAGCAGCATCAGAATCAGGATCATTGAAACATGTTTTACATTATTCAACATTACCCGTAGTCTCTAGTGACATAATAGGCAATCCTCATTCATCAATATTTGATGCGCCTTTTACAAGGGTGGTTGAGGGAAATTTTGTAAAAACATTAAACTGGTATGATAACGAGTGGGGATACTCTAATAGGGTTGCAGATTTACTCCCTGTTTTGCATAATTTAGATTAGTATTTCAGTTCTTCTAAATCCTTGAAATATTTTAATGTATGTGGGTTATGAATAGCATTAATATTTTCTATATTTTTCCCATCAATAATATTTTTGACTGACAGTTCTACCTTTTTACCATTAATAGTATATGGAATTCCTTTAACTTGAATTATCTTTTCAGGTACATGTCTAGGAGTACAACTATTTTTTATATGGTCTCTTATTTTTTTCTTTTTATCAGAATTTAAAATTATCTCAGGCTTCATTTTTATGAAGAGAATTATTCGCTGGTCACCATTCCAATTCTGGCCTATTACTATACTATCCTCAATATCAGTCATTGATTCAACCACTCTATAAATTTCTGCCGTCCCTATTCGAACTCCACCTGGATTTAATGTCGCGTCACTTCTACCGTATATTTTTACGCTCCCTTTGTTATTTATCCGAATGAAGTCACCATGATTCCAAACACCAGGGTATTTAGAAAAATATGCACTTTGATATTTAACTCCATCTATATCATTCCAAAAATTTATGGGCATAGATGGAAAAGCAGATTTACAAACTAGTTCCCCTTTTTTATCCAAAACTGATTTCCCAGAATCATCATAGGAATGAACATCCATACCAAGACCTATACATTGTAATTCGCCTCGCTGTACAGGTAAAATAGGATTAGATAATGCGAAACAGGAAATAATATCTGTGCCTCCTGAAATTGAACCCAGATGAATATCATTTTTTACATTATTGTAAACATAATCATAGTTTTCTTCAACTAATGTTGATCCAGTTGAAAGTATCATCCGCAGTTCTGATAGATCTGATAATTCTGAAGGTTTTAAATCTAACATTCTACAGAAGTCAATGTATTTTGCACTTGTCCCAAAAATTGTAAAACCTAATTCTTCAGAAATTGTCCAGAGATTATTTTCATTCGGGTAGGATGGTGAACCATCATACAAGACAATTTTAGATCCTATGGATAAACAAGATACTAGCCAGTTCCACATCATCCACCCGCATGTGGTATAATAAAAGACACAGTCATCTCTGCGAATATTACAATGTAATACTAGCTCCTTTAAATGCTGTATGAGAGTACCTCCTGCAGAGTGTACTATTGATTTTGGCAAACCAGTAGTTCCTGATGAGTACATTATATAAAGAGGGTGGTTAAATGGAAGCTGTTCAAAATATAGTGGACTTGGATTAACAGAGATAAAATCATCATATGCAACTCCATCTCTAATATTTATATAATCCCCAGTATTCATATAGTTCACAATAATAACTTTTTTCACTGATTTAAGTTTGCTAATTATACTAGTTAGCTTTTTTAATGATTCATAATGTTTACCATTATATTGATAACCATCTGCAGAGAATATCGCAGCTGGTTTTATTTGTAAGAATCGATCTAGTACACCTTTAATACCAAAATCAGGAGAGCATGAGCTCCAAACAGCACCTATAGCACTTGTTGCTAGCATTGCAATTACAGTTTCAGGAATATTAGGAAGAAAACCGACAATTCGATCACCTTTTTTTATCCCGATCTGTCTTAAAGAATAAGCTAGCTTCTCTACCTCTTCAAAGAGTTCATTATAGGTCAGTACTCTTTTTGATCCATTTTCTCCTTTAAATAATATGGCAGGTTTATTATCCCGGTACCGTAAAAGGTTTTCTGAAAAATTCAGCCTCGAACCTTTAAACCATTGTGCGCCTGGCATCTTATTAACATTATCTACTACTTCAGAATATTTTTTTGAATGTATTATTTCGCAGTATTGCCAAACTTGTGCCCAAAAATATTCTGTATTATTGATAGACCATTTATGCAATTCCTCATATGTTGAAATATTTTCTTCGTATGATGAATTGATCAAATTAATGAATTGCATCATATTGGTTTTATTGAGGTTTTTTGGTTTCCAAAGAATTTTTTTCATTTATAATATCATTTTAAAAAAATCAAATTTTGTATATAAAATTAAATAAATATAGATATTTTAATATTTTTGCAATTTGAATCCTATATAAGTACAACTTTTTTTATAATTTCCTGACCTTTAAAGAACAGTTTTAATTAAAATTTATGAAAATTGCTTTTCTAACCGCTGGTGGTATCGCTCCTTGCCTTTCGGCTTCGCTAGGTTCATTAATACATAGATATAATGATTTAGAGCCTAATGCCACTCTTATGGGCTATTTAAATGGATATCAAGGTCTTCTGCTTGGAAGATCAATTATTTTTCCTGATAGTGTTAAAGAGAACTATGAGATTCTTTATGAATTTGGAGGCTCTCCAATAGGAAATAGTAGAGTAAAACTGACAAATATAGAAGACTGTGTAAATAGAGGATATATAAAAGAAGGTGAAAATGCATTACAAGTAGCAGCTGAACAGTTGAAAAAAGATGGAGTTAATATATTACATACTATTGGTGGAGATGATACCAATACAATGGCAGCACAGCTTTCAGATTATTTGAATAAAAATGGATATGATCTCACAGTTTTAGGATTACCAAAAACTGTTGATAATGATGTTTTTCCAGTTACCCAGACACTAGGAGCATGGACAGCAGCTGATCAAGGTGCTATTTTCTTTGAAAATCTTGCTAATGAAAATACAACTAGTACTCGCCAATTAATAATTCATGAAGTCATGGGTAGAAACTGTGGCTGGTTAACTGCACAGACAGCAAAATATTATCGAGAGAGAATATCTCAACGAAGGTTCTTGCCTGAAATATTAATTGATAAAAAAAGATGGGATATTGATGCTATTTACATACCAGAAACTGATTTTGATTTTAAATCTGAAGTTGACCGATTGAAACATGTAATGGATAAAAAAGATGGTGTGAATATATTTCTAAGTGAGGGAGCAGGTTTAGATACTATAGTTAGAGAAATTGAGAATAGTGGTGAGGAAGTACCTCGGGATGCTTTTGGCCATATTCGCTTAGATGAGATAAATCCTGGACAATGGTTTGCGAAGCAATTCTCACAAGAGCTTAATGCGGAAAAAACATTAGTGCAAAAAAGTGGCTACTTTGCTCGATCTGCTAAGGCAAATGATCAAGACCTTGATTTAATTAGAAAGTCAGCTAGTTTTGCAGTAGATCGTGCTTTGAATAATGAGAGTGGTTTGTCTGGCCTTGATGATAATTTGGATGGTGAATTAAATCTAATTGAGTTTAAAAGAATAAAAGGTGGAAAACCTTTTGATAAAAACACGGATTGGTTCCAATCCATGTTAGAAGCAATTAATCAAAAATAAATATCAGGAGTAAAAATGGATCTTAATAATTTAAATGACATAGCAAATAAAATGGTTGAAAAGGGTCGAGGAATACTTGCAGCCGATGAAAGTTCACCAACATGTAAGAAAAGATTTGACTCCATAGATGTTGAAAGTACAGAGCAAAATAGGAATGCATATAGAGATATGCTTTTTACTACCCCAGGGATGAATGAATTTATCAGCGGTATTATATTATTTGATGAAACCCTTAGGCAATCAACATTGAATGATAATAAACCTTATCCTGAATATCTAAAAGAGCTTGACGTTATTCCTGGTATAAAAGTTGATATGGGTGCACATCATCTCGCAGGAAGTAATGGTGAAAAAATTACAGAAGGTTTAGATGGTTTAGATTCAAGGCTTAAAGAATACCATTCCCTAGGTGCGCGTTTTGCAAAATGGAGAGCTGTCATAAATATTGGTGAAGCAACTCCAAGTAGTTCATGTATTACTGCCAATGCACACGGATTAGCAAGATATGCAGCTTTATGTCAAGATAATGGCATTGTGCCTATTGTAGAGCCTGAAATACTTATGGATGGTGAAC
>CAZPIF010000169.1:0-4171 GCA_964586565.1 uncultured bacterium | reverse complement strand
AACTAATCTTATATAGATTAACAGGATAAGCAGTTGGAGTGAATTTCACAGCTACAGAATCAAGTGGAGCTGCACCAAAACTTGTCTCAGCCGTACCATCATCATGCATCATCATTACTATTGTCTGCGCCTCTGGTAGCTGACATGTAGGACCTGCAATGGCACTGGGCTCACCATCATAAACCGCTTCAACCTCGTAACAGTATTCAATACCAAGCTGGACAAAATTATCAGTATAAGAGGTAGTACTTATACCCATTCCATTAAATGTGGCATTAAAACCACCGCCTGCAACGCTCCGGTAAACATTATATATTGGCGCCATAACCTCACCAGTTGTCGATACGGTAGGACTAATAATCCACTCACCTGAGCCACCACCGTCTGCGACTAGCTCATACCAATCCTCTGATCCAAAATCTGCACTTTTAAAATAAGAATTAAAGGTTGTAGCACCCTCATCAACATACATTGCTACATTTGAATCAGCAACAAATGCTATGAGAAACGAACCTCCAAACTCCCAATCAGGAAGATCTACGACAGATAAGTTACCACTAGTTAGCACCGCATTTTCAGTATAAATGGGTTGAGTGTCTGGTATTCCAGTGGGTGAAACATTGTACCCTTCAACTACTGTTTGTATATCACCACTAGTATTTTCACTTTCTTCAGCGGCAAACATAACTGAGTGGACTGTGTAAGTTTCAGTTCCAAATGGTGCTGTGAAAAGAGAACCAAATCTTATCTCAGTGGGGATGGACCAAGAATATGCATTCTCTGCAGAATTATCATGATGCCTAACTTCTTCGTTGTCAAACTGTTGATTCGGAGGACCATCCCAATCCAATACCACTGAGCCATCATTGACCACTGAAGTAAGATTAGTTGGAGGAGGAAGATTGTTAACAGAGACTTTCCAGACATGAACATCATCGATGTATAAACCTTGCCCAACACCACCATCATCATTTTCATCTAATCTAGCAATAAACCTAACCTTTATATCATTACCAGCGTAGCTTGAGATATCTAATTGAGAATTTCCATTAAATGGGTCACCAGGAAGATACTCCTGCCACCCCAATGATCCAGGCCTGTCAAGGTCACCGTAATCGTAAAAATACTGAACCCAGTCATATTCAAAAGCATTTTTTGGAATCATGCTTGTTTCATCATCTGCATTATCTAGGAAGACCACGTCACCAAATTCATCGGTAATAGTAATGTTATCTACTCTAAAACCAGTTAAGGTATTGTCAGTAGGCTGGTCTACGGTTGAGTATGATGGATCAGAACCAAAAGCGAATTGAATAATAACATCTTGGTCTTCATATTCACTGAGATCAAAATTCACTTCGTGCCAATCTTCCACACCACCCCATCCAGCAGAAACCTGCTCCATTGAACCACCACAATCGTATTCTGTGTCATTATATATCCATCCAAAACCATAATAAAAATCATACGGATCACTTCCGTTTAGCAATCGCCACGTCGACCCACCATCATTAGAGATGCGTACATTTGCAGCATCCCAACCATCAGTACAAGTACCGGTTACAGCAGCACCTGAAAAGTTTTCAAGCCCCCACTTCATCATAGCAGACAGGTTTCCGCCTGCCGGGACAGTAATTGTAGGTGTCTCTAGAACCTGAACCCAACCATTGTCATATCCTCCAATGGAAGGATCACCGCACCACCAGCTAGAACCGTCATAAGCGAGGTCTGTAGTCTGGTTAAAATAAACTGGTCCGCCGCTCATGTTCGCAATGAAAATTTGGTAATAATCCTCAAGGTAGTTGTCTCCAGCGCCATCAAAATCAGGGAGATCTACCAAGAGTGAAAAGTTCATTTTTAAAATTTCTGTTTCTGAACCCAACTGAGGAAGACTTATAGCCGGAGAAGTCAAGCTCCTGGTAACATCATAATAACTGTTAGGGATATGAAAACTATGAGTTGGACTATTGTAGCTTTCTGTCGTTATCTGCCATCCTTCCTCCATCGTCCATCCCGCAACATCACCCTCAGCATCATCAAGCCATATGGTTGTTGTATCATCCCTCAATAAACTTGTATTCTGATCATCATTTTGTATATCACTAGACGAGCCTTGATTAATTCTCGGTAGACTAGGGTCGGCAACCTTATATTTTAAATCTTTTCCAATACAAATGCTGATCAGCATTATTGACCATATGCCTAAACGCATGGTTTTCTCCTTTGTTATTTGTATTTAAAACGATACAGTATCGTCAAGTACTTACGAAAAGTACAACTTAATTTATTATAAATTTTAGCCTTGATATTTTTCTACTTCATTAGAACTAATTTTTTTGTTTGATTTACTCCATTGAAGGTCATAGTGTAGAGATAAACACCACTTGCAAGATCAGACCCGTCAAATGTAATCTGGTGTGAACCAGTTTTCCGTGATTCATTCAATATCGTCGCTATCTTTGCTCCCGTTAAATCAAATAAATCAATCAAAACTTCTCCAGGTCTATCCAGATCAAACGCAATTTTTGTCACTGGGTTGAATGGATTTGGGTAGTTCTGCTTCAGGCTAAATCTTTTTGGCGCTAACGCTATTTCATCATCATTAGAAACAGTGGTACCACCACTTTCTTCATCATTGTAATATGTTCCTATATAGATCCTATTGACATAGTCCTCCATACCCGTAGCACCGGTTACTGTTTCGTCTCCGTTTAGATAAGGCACGTGGTAAAACATACTAACTTCGTCATCAGTCGCATGTGATGCTAGGTGCAGAGCAACTTCAGGAACCTTGGTCTGCAAATTACCAGGAGTATTGGTTACATTTTCTAAATCAGTCCAGGTTTTTCCAAGGTCAGTTGATTTACGAACAAAAATATCAATGTCATCAGCGAGTAAATCCCCAGTCACTGCATCCTCAGTATACTTAGAGGCCATAAAAGTTGCGTACCACATCACCTGACTTTCCTCTTCAGCGCTCATTGTAATTTCAGGGAACATGTAAAAAAGAGGAAAAGCATCGTCAAGAAGAGCCATTTTATTCAAATATTCTGCATTATTTGATGAGTCAAAGTTCGCCATTTCAGTCATTGTCCAGGCATCAGGCTGAGAAGCAGGATCTGGATTGTAAAAATAGAATTGCCCCGTTGATCCATATTGCCATGTCTCTGTCGAGTCCGCAACTCCGTCACCATTATTATCTGCACAACCACTTCCAGAAACATAGAGAGTATCATGACAAACAAGTGGCATTGTGCCAGCGACAACGTGCAAGCCACCAGCCTCATCGGTACGCATATCAAAATCCCAGCTTAGATACATACCCTGTGTAAGCGTAAGTGGAGAGTTAACATCTGTGTAGTAAACAGTATCTCCACAATCATATTGAACTATGTCTCCTGTTGATTCATCTGTAGAATCACACATGGTCCCTGGATACCATAAATTAGTTGGATATCTATCTGGATTATTGGAGTACATAGTATTTAGAGAATCTGACCAATCAAGAAGTAACTGATCTGAAATGAATCCATAGTTAGCATCCCTATAACCAACTTCAATCGCGTCCCATGTATCTCCATAGTCTTCAGTTTTTTTGTAAAAAAGTCTCCGCATGCTGGGCTCTCCTTGCTGAAAAGAAGGCTCATTTGTAACACTTGTAAATACCATATAACCAATGCCATCCTTATTGATATGATAGTCTGGTCTGGCATGATATGATCCATCAGTAACCTGTAACCACAAATAATCTCCATCTGAGGTTTGTGTGTTACCGGCCACAACATATGGATAATTTAAAGTGAAAAATCCATAGAAATTGCTAGTGCTAGTTATCATGAAAAAATCTGTAGCCGAGCCACCAAGGCCACCACTGTATAATGCAGCCATCTTAGGACCCATACCCCCACTCATTTGATCTGGTCCCATAAAAACCTGGGCATTTCCAACCCAGAAATCAGAAGCGATTGGATCACATGGTACAGGGTTGCAGTATGCATTAACTATTTGGGTAACCTGCCAGTCTGAATTTTCAATATCAGTGTCATAGTCTAATGTGTACAGAGGGTATCCACCATACTCACCACCTGCAAAGGTCTGATCTGTATATTCATTCCATATTGCATAAGGATACCCCTCTTCTGTCATCCCAGCGCTAGGGTAACGGCCTTGG
>CAZPIF010000168.1:0-4176 GCA_964586565.1 uncultured bacterium | reverse complement strand
TAAAAAAACAAAATAGATCAATTGGAGTTCCTAATAAAGATATTATTGAATGTGCTGTACAGTCTTTAGGTTTAAATGATGTTACACCCTTTAATATAAATGAAAAAATTATAGATTATGCTGTAACTATAGATAATGAAAAAGATAGTACAATAATTGATTTTGAATTCCTAAATGAATTATCTAGAAATAGTCCTGCGCCTGGAGGAGGTAGTGTAGCTGCTTTGGCCGGATCTTTAGGAGCTGCTCTATCCTCCATGGTTGCCGCGCTTACTCATGAAAAAAAAGATATGTTAAGTACTAAACCATTAATGGATGAAGTAGGAGTCGAAGCACAAGAATTGAAAGATCAATTAGCAATATTAGTAACAGAAGATACACAGGCATTTAATAAAGTCATGGAAGCCAATAGATTACCAGCAAATACAGCTCATGAAAAAGATATAAGAAAACAAAGCATAGAATTAGCAAATAAATATGCAATTGAGATTCCGCTAGAGACAGCAAAAAAATGTTTAAGAGTTATAGAACTTTCAGAATCATTAGTTACGCATGGGAATCCAAACTCTGTTTCAGATGCAGGTGTCGCAGCTGAAATCGCTTTAGCCGGTCTAAGGGGAGCATGTATGAATGTGATGATAAATCTTTCTGAAATTGATGATAAATCTTATTCTGAATTACTTCAAGAAGAAGTTGATTCATTAATTGGGAATGCAGAAGCAATCCATAAAACCGTATTTAAAAAGACATTCAGTATTATTAAAAATTAGCACCACTTTATATGATAAAAGCTTTATCAGAAGATTTAAGAAATAAGGTATCAGCAGGAGAGGTTGTAGAAAGTCCTGCATCTGTTGTAAAAGAACTAATTGAAAATAGTTTAGATGCAGGTGCTAAAGATATTGAGGTAATTATTGAAAAAGGTGGACATCAAACAATCCAGGTGCGTGATAATGGTGATGGGATATCAGCGGAAGAACTTCCATTGTCTATTTTGCGGTTCCATACAAGTAAAATTCAAACACTTAATGACCTTTTTTCAATAGATACTCTAGGATTTCGTGGAGAAGCACTTTCCAGTATTGCATCTGTATCTGAAATGTCTATAATGTCCGGTAATGGAGATGGTGGGGGAGCAGAACTCAAGATAAATAATGGTAGTGCTGGAGAGGTGCAACCTGCCGCTGATATCGGTGGAACTGAGGTAACAATTCGTAATCTTTTTTATAATACTCCAGCGCGTAAAAAGTTCTTAAAAACACCTAGAACAGAACTGCGAAAAATTGTTAATGTTGTGCGTTGTTACGGGTTAGGATTTCCAGAAGTCACTTTCAAACTGATAGCAGATAATCGAGATATATTCCATGTATCGATAGAATCTCTTAGAGATCGGATAGATAATCTTTTGGATCCAACCTATTCTAGAAACTTACTTGAGATAAGTATAGAAAAAGGGGATTTTATTTTTTCAGGTTTTATTGGAAATCTAAATCTTGTGAGATCACGTCCAGGAGAGCAATACTTATTTTTAAATAGACGATTTATTAAAGATCGTCTTATGAATAGAGCAGTTTATAATGCTTTTGAATCTTTAATAAAAAGAGGAGAATATCCATTTTTTGTGATTAATGCAGTACTGCCCACAGACCAGGTAGATGTTAATGTACATCCTATGAAAACTGAAGTTCGTTTTAAAGATGAATGGAGAATATTCAATATTTTAAAATCTGGCGTTAGTGAATCACTCAGTTCTATCTTAGATACTATCCCAGGATTTGATACTTCTTTTCAACAAGTTTCATCACTTACAGATGAGCAAAAAAAATACTATAATTCACTAGAAAAAAATTCTACTGAAACAATTATGACTAATCCAAATCAGAATACAATGTATTTTGATCAATCTCAAACCCTTTCTCCAACAAAGATAAATATTGAAAGAGCTAAAGATTATGCTTCAAAGCTTGCGGATACGTCTTTTTCAGATCAAGATTTGATTACAACAGAACATATATGGCAGATTCATAAAAAATATATTATTTCTGAGATAAATAGTGGACTAGTTATTATTGATCAGCATGTTGCACATGAAAGAGTATTGTACGAAGAAGCCCTTAAAGCATTTGAATCTACTTCAATGGCCTCTCAGACATTACTTTTTCCAGAAAAAATAGATTTTTCTCATAATGATTTTGATGCCTTACTCGATGTATTACCATATTTAGAGAAAATTGGATTCAAAATTAAGAAATTGGATGAAAATACTATACAGATAGATGCAATCCCTTCTGAAATGTCAATTGGAAATGAAAAAAATGTCATAAGAGAGATATTGGATAATTTTATTAAAGAACATAAACAATACAGTTCATTCCAAGAGGGGCTCGCTGCAATGTTTGCTTGTAAGGCAGCAATAAAAGCGGGTGATTCACTATCTAGAGAGGAAATGAAAGAATTAGTAAACAGACTATTTTCAACAGAACATCCCTATTATTGTCCTCATGGTAGGCCAATAATTGTACAGATGTCTTTGGATGAATTAGATGGAAGATTTGAACGTCATTGATCTAATTCTTTTGGTCTTGATAACCAGGCCAAACTTCCAAATTTAAAATCAATTTCATTCCAGCTTTTTATATTAAAATCAATTCGTGCCATTGATGCTGTTGGGAACCTCAGCCAAACAGAATTATTACATCTTTCTATAAATGCTGAAAATGTTGGCTCGTGTCCAACAAGACAGATTTTATTATTTTCATCTTTTTGTTGTCTTATAATATTTATTAAGGTATCAACAGAGCTTTCATAAATCTTTTTATCAAAAACTAAGTTTGTATTCCATTCTCCAGCTTTCATAGCTGTTTTAGCTGTTATAGAAGCTCTAAATGCGGTAGATGAAATTATTAAACTTGGTACTTGGTCAATTTTTTTGAGATATCTGCCCATTTTTTTTGCGGCTTTTATTCCTCTTTTAGATACCGGACGATCGTGGTCAGAATTATATAACACATCCCAATCTGATTTTCCATGTCGGAAAAGTATAATAGATCTCCTCATTTTATTTTTTTTATTGATTATAGTTAATGCCTAATAATTGAATCTACTTTTACAGGATAATTTAAAATCTGTTGAAATGATTGTAGTGATTGTATTTTTCTTACTACATCCATACCGAATTTTACTTTTCCAAATGCTGCAAAGCCATATCCATCAGGATTGCGAAGTCCATTATAATCAAGTTCTGGCTGATCATTGATGCATATAAATATTTCTGAACTCGCAGTTCCAGGTCCTATTCTTGCCATCGAGATAGTACCATTCAAATGTTTAATATTGGATATTTCAGTAGTCTCATGTGGTATGCCTTCTAATGATTGCTCATGTTTATTAAATCCTAGACCACCTTGGATGACTTGTATCTTTACATCGTTTTTTGGTTGATTTTCTAAATGTACTACACGATAGAAATGGAAGTCTTTATATCGATCCTCATCTATATATCTTAAAAAATTGCTTACAGTTATAGGTGCTTTATCATAATATAGTTCTAGAATGATTGGGCCTAGTTCTGTATAGATTGTTATTGGAATTATAGAATTCTGGCTACAGCCTATAAAAAAAAATATTATTAAGATTGTTCTTTTAATCATTTATGAAATGCGAAATTTAACATTAGTTATGTAATTCATTATTATTAATAACGTTAAATTTTATCATGCCTACACTTAATGAAATAAAAATAGCACATAATAGGATAAAACCTTTTATACATATTACTCCAGTTCTAACTAACTCTAGTCTAAATTATCTTGCTAAGGCTGAACTTTATTTTAAATGTGAAAATTTTCAAAAAGCTGGATCATTTAAAATAAGAGGTGCTACAAATACAGTTCTTCAGTTATCAGATGATGATATAAAAAAAGGAATAGCAACTGCATCCTCTGGAAACCACGGCGCGGCATTATCTATGGCAGTTAAAAATCTTGGTGGGATAACAAAAGTTGTGATGCCCAATAATACACCAGAAATCAAAGTAAGAAATGTCAAAAGAAATGGTGGACATGTTATATGGTGTGAACCAAATCAAATCTCGAGAGAAAAAACATTAAGGGAAGTTTTAGATGATACAGGTTCAGTTATGGTACATCCTTATAATGATGAAAAAATTATTTCTGG
>CAZPIF010000167.1:0-4187 GCA_964586565.1 uncultured bacterium | reverse complement strand
AAATTAGTTGTAGATACTTCTATATCTGAGCTTCCCAGAGTCCGATTAAAAATAAATTATTTAGTTCATGCTGAGAACTCAGATCAAATTCTGGTTATTGGCAATACTGTTCATGCATTCATAAATGAAAATAATTCACCTACAAAAGTACCAAAACTTATGTTAGAAAAGATGGAGCAATATTTTTGAAAAATGGTGGTATTTAATGGTCTTTATTTATTAAATAAATAGCAGTTACACCCATTAAACCACCAAAAAATGTGGTCACAGATAAGGGTTCATTAAGAAAGAACATAGCAAAAATCATTGCTGAAAAAGGAACTAAAAGAATAAATGAACTCGCCCGTTTAGCACCAAGTTCTGTTGATGTGTAGAAATATATTGATGTCCCGAATGACATGGCACCAATAGATAGTAAAGCTAAATTGATCCAAAACAGCCAATCAAAATTAAATACAGTAAAAGTATCTTGATTATAAGCTAGTGGAACACAAAATAAAAAAGCTATTGTAAAACTCCAAAAACTATATGTCATAAAGGGAATTATATCTTTAGTTCTTGAAGTAATTATAGTAACTGAAACCCAAGACATCGATGCAAATAGGAAATACAGATTTCCTGAATTAATTAGATCAGTTATATCTAATTCCCATATTCTAAGAATGACTGATCCACCTAATAAACCCATTATTAATCCTGAAACTCCTTTTCTAGAGAATGAACCATCAAAAAATAAATTTACAACAAGAGCAGTTAATATAGGGTTTAATGTAGTAACAAGAACTCCTCCTTTACCGGCTAGTCCAATTTGAGTTCCTTTAAAATAAAAGAAATTATATAATACCATAAATATGCTGTTCACCAACAATGCGGGTAGGTAACTAAGATGTATTTTAAAGTTGTTTTTTGAAAAATATAACAGCGGTATAAATGATAAAGAGGCAATAAGGAATCTCCAGAGCATTATCAGTGGTGGATCTGAGTATTGTCCTATAACTTTTGCATTAGTCCATGACAGGCCCCATGTAAGCATAGCAATCACCATGAGGATATTAAGTTTTAAATCCTTCATATGATGCATCTTTGAGGTTTTACATCCTAAAGACTGGAAAATTAGTTTTTTGCTTGGGGCTATTGCTAGTTGCTTCTAGAGCAAGTATTAAAACCTGTCTAGTTTTAGTAGGGCTGATGATACCATCATCCCATAAACGTGCACTCGAATAATAGGGGTTTCCCTCTTTCTCATATTTTTCAAAAATAGGATCTTTTAAATTATTAATTTCTTCTTGGGTCAACTCTTTTCCAGATTTACTAGCCTGATCTACCTTAATAGATTCCATTACACTTGCTGCTTGAGGACCTCCCATAACAGATATTCTAGAATTTGGCCACATCCAAAGAAATCGTGGTTGATATGCTCGACCACTCATAGCATAATTCCCGGCTCCGAAGCTTCCGCCAACAATAACAGTAAACTTTGGGACATTTGTTGATGCAACTGCTTGAACCATTTTTGCACCATCTTTTGCTATCCCACCTGCCTCTGCCTTTTTACCAACCATAAATCCAGTAATATTTTGTAAAAACAGAATAGGGATTTGACGTTGACTACATATCTCAATAAAATGTGCACCCTTTAAAGATGTCTCGCTAAAGAGGACACCATTATTCCCTAATATACCAATAGGAAATCCACCTATTTTACCAAATCCAGTAACAAGAGTTTTACCATAATCTGATTTGAATTCTTCAAAGTTTGATGCGTCAACCAATCGTGCAATAACCTCATGAATATCAAATGGCCTTTGATGACTTTTTTCAATAATTCCCAATAAGTCATCCTGTTTGTAAATTGGTTTTTCATATTTATTTAAAGGCTTTGATACTTTTGGCAGATGCTCAATTAGACTACGTAACTTGGTTATAGCCTCTTTATCATTCTCCGCAAAGTGATCCGCTACTCCACTTAATCTCGTATGTAATTTTGCGCCTCCTAATTCTTCTGCTGTTGCGATTTCGCCAATAGCTGCTTTAACAAGAGGTGGCCCTCCAAGAAAAATTGTACCAGTTTTATTTACAATTATTGCTTCATCACTCATAGCAGGGACGTAAGCGCCACCAGCAGTACACGACCCCATTACTATTGCGAATTGAGGAATTCCATTTGCACTCATTCTTGCTTGGTTATAAAAAATACGACCAAAATGGTCACGATCTGGAAATACTTCATCTTGCTTAGGTAGAAATGCACCTCCACTATCAACTAGATAAACACATGGTAGATGGTTTTCAAAAGCGATTTCTTGAGCTCTCAAATGTTTCTTTACGGTTAGAGGATAATAAGTTCCTCCTTTAACGGTAGCATCATTAGCAATTACCACACAATTATGTCCAGAGATTTTAATTAGACCTGTTATTATGGCTGCTGCAGGAACATAATCATCATATACATCTTTTGCTGCAAATTCAGAAAATTCTAGAAACGTACAATTTTTATCTTTTAAAAGATTAATTCTTTCCCTAGCAGTTAGTTTGTTACGAATTTTATGTTTTTTAACCTGTTCTGGTGGGCCCATTTCTTTAATCTTTTCTAGATCTTTATTGAGTTGATCTAGGAGGCTTTTATTATAATTATAATTTGCCAGGAATGACTCTGAGGACTTATCTATTTTGGTTTCAATTATGGGCATCTTTTTTTAAAAATAATATTTCCTATTATCAATGATTTCTGCATTGTTTTTCAAATCATCGATCCATGACTGGAAGAATTGATTTTGCTTTCGATTAAAAATTGCATCTCTCAGATTTTCTTTTTGTAATTCAAATTCTGTTGAATCAAAATCTGCTTTGTCAATCAGATTTATAATTGCCTGACCTCTATTAGTTTGGAGAGGGCCAAGTAAATCTCCTGGCGCAGCATTTAATAATGCACCGTTGACGTAATCACTTCTTCCTAGTGAGGTAAAACCTTGAGCTAGTGTTTTTGTTTCGCCTATAAAGCCATCTATATTTTTATTTTCATCTATTAATTTTTCAATAGTGGATCCTTCGCTAGATAATTTAATTAATAAATTATTTGCTTCTTCTAGTGCTGCATCTTTTGATTTTTGACTTTTTATATCTCTTTCAATTTTATCTTTAACTTCATCGAAATTTTTAAAACCTGGTTCTACTATTGAATCAAGCATGCATAATACAAAATGATTGTTATTCTCCAATATATCTGATATAGCATATAAATCACTATTAAATGCAAAACGAATGGCTGAACGTAAACCCCCAATTGATGGTATGTTATAACTTGATTCCTCAAATTTTTTGTGAGATTTTACTATTAGGTTATGTTCCGTAACTGCTTTCTCAAACCCCAGATCTTGTGCGTCGTAGCTAAATAGTATTGCTTCCTTTTTTAAATTGGATATTGTTGAAGGGGAGACTTCTATTTTTAATAAAATATGCGAAGCTAAAACTTCTTTAGCCCCTTTATCATTAGTTTTTTTATCTCTTACTTGTATAATATGATATCCAAAGTTGGATTTTACGGGTCCCACAATTTGATTTTTCTTTGCGTTGAATGCAGCCTCCTCAAATGATTTAACCATTCTACCTTTACTAAACCACCCCAGGTCGCCACCTTTTGTACCTTGATTGCTGGGGTCCATAGAATATTCGTTAGCTAATGTTTCAAAGTTTTCACCTGATTTTGCTCTTTCATATAAATTATCTGATAATGTTTTTACTGAGTTTGAATCTTCCTTTGAAGGGATTTTATTCCAAGAAACATAAGATATAGATCTTAACTCATCGTGGCGGTGTTCAGATTTTTTATTATTATATTCATTTCGAATTTCATCTTCTGTGACTTCGGCTTGTTCTTTAGGTACACGGGTGGATGTAATATGCGCACAAGTAACAGTGAAATTTGTGTTCTTTATAATAAATTCATTTTTCAAATCATCAGATGTTATTACTATACTTTCATCTATCATTTTTTGAAGCTTATAGTTTGGGATATATGTTTCTTTCATAAATGATTCAATGGGAACCCACTCATTGCCTTGAGGGTTAGCGAGCGCCTGTTTATATTTATTAACATCAAATGAGCCATCAGTTTGGAAACTTGGATTTTGGGTTAAGAATGGAGGAGGGTTATTTTCCAAATGCCACATCACTTCTTCATTTGATGC
>CAZPIF010000166.1:0-4199 GCA_964586565.1 uncultured bacterium | reverse complement strand
ACATCGCATTTCCTACAAAGAAATCATTTCCTTTTTCAAGTGATGAATTTGTTTTTTTATCTTCAATACTACCAGTGCCGTAATACGAGTAACCAAAAGTTAGTTCATCACCTTTTTTATTCAATAAATACTTGAAATATAGATCTAAACCATAAACTTCTATATTTTGCAATGTAATAAAAGAAAGTATCCATTCGTTCCCAGGTCTTCTTTCACCATTTGCTTCTGTTATTTGAGTAATAGCAAACGGTTCAGAACTAGGGAAAAGATTATTCATTCTCTGCAATTGAGACTTGAAATTATCGTATTTTGAATAAAAGAAAGATGCATCGATAAATAATTTTCCGAATAGCAATTTTTTAATAGCAAATTCATAGCTTGAGACTTCTTCAACTTTTAATCCAGGTATTTGAAGGGAATCATTAATTACAAAACCATCTTTATTGCCCATGACCACTCCCTCCATAAATATTGAAACCTCTGATGCTTCTTCAGAAGAGACATTACCATCACCATTGGTATCAGCCCTGGCAAACCATTCATATAAAGCAAACTGATTTGCAGGATCCGATGGATGAATAATATTTCCATCAGGATCAAGTGGAACAGGCGCAGTGCCAATAGCTAGTGCGTGGTAAAGAAAGTGAAGATTATAAAGCGAAGGAGTTTGAAAGGCTTTATTGTAGGATATACGCAAGTGTCCAGCATCAAGACCATTCCATTGCAATGCGACCCTCGGACTTAATTGCCCATCAAAATAAGAATGTTTATCATACCTAAGCGCTGCTAACAGTTTCATATCATAATTCAGAAGTTTGGATATCTGAGTATATGCGCCATACTCACTTATATCTATATCATTTTCTATGTAGTCCATTGTATCGCTTTGAACTAATACAGGATATCTGATGTTTAATGGTGGATTTGGTCCGCTATCGTTCAAAAGTTGCCTTTTTGTATTTGGTGCTGTATTTAAATAATCAAAACCAGTAGTAATATCAAATCCTTGAAAACGATTATTGAATTGAAATTCAAATCGATTACTTAGAGAAGAATAACTTTGTTTATCAAAGTCTTTGATAATTTCATTTCTGGAAAGATTAGGAGATCGAACATCAAGTGTCCAGATCAAATCTAGTGGATAGGTATTTTTAATTTTATTATCAAAACGCGTGTAACGTAGAAAAAATGATGGAGAAACTAATTTAAGATATGTACGACCAAATGTAGGTTCGCCTATTACAGCTGCGATTTCATAGGGTACATAGCCTTTATTTTTAGAGTAATTGTGCCCAAAACCGAGCTCTAGCGACTTGGTTAACTTATAGTATGAATTAAAATCAACTACAAGTTCTTTAATCTCTAACTCCTCTCTTGTATTAAATACTTCAATGATTTCATTTTCTTCATATACTGTATTCCAGTTTAAATCAGATCCATATACTTTATTTGGATCCCAGTCTAAATAATAACGATTAAGCAACGAAAATTTAAAACCTGCATAATCACCATAATTTTTCGCAAACCTAACGCTTGTAGAACTATATTCATTAGGACCTATTTCTGTTGTAAATATATTCGATTGTATATCTTTTGGATGTTTAGTAATAATATTCATTAACCCATTATGAGCATTAGGACCATATATAGCAGAACTTGGTCCAAAAACTACCTCTACCCTATCAATATCATGATTCGTTAATGGGATAGGTTGAGTTGAATAAGTTGAAAATATAGGGTCGTTGAGACTCATTCCATCTATCATAGTAATAAACCTTCCATTAAATGCTGACATAAAACCACGTACATTAACATTCGTTCTACCCAATCCAACTTGGTAGACATCTACGCCCTTTGCAGTTTTTAATGCGTAGCCTATATCTCCACCACCAGTTCTTCGTATTTTTCCGCCAGAGACTGCGGTGATGTTAGCAACAGCATCAATAATTTTTTCCTCTCTTCTTGAGGCAGAAATAACAATTTGATCAATTTCAAGGACAGATGATTTTAAAATAAAATTAATATTGGTTAGTTTGTTCCCTCTGCTTATATCTTCTGCGCTCTCTTCCTCATAAAGACCTAATTTTTCAGAGAATGAGCTACCTGACTCTTTTTCTAAGTCTATGCTATTTTGATATTTAGAGATATAAATTTGTTTTTCTTTTGATTCATATCCAATATAGTCAGCCCTAATAACATATTTGCCAGTTGGTACATTTTCAATATTATAATTGCCTAATGAATCTGTAACTGCACCTAAGGTTGTGCCTATTAAAAATACATTTGCACCTGCAAGGCCTTCTAAATCGCTAGTGACCCTACCAGATAATGATCCATTCTCTGCGAAGATTATTGATAAAAATATAATTTTAATTAATACCGTTTTGGTAATACGGGATATCATAAATAGACCTTTTTTAGAATATAATTAAACATAGGTGAAAATATCTATATAGTAATTGCTAATAAATTTATATATAAAAACAACACATAGCTCTTTTAATTATAACATCAAATACTATTTATGATTGGGCTATAATTTGTGAGAACAGAGTTAAGGCAGGTTTAATAAAGGTGCAATTAAAAGAACACCAAAACAAAATTTTTTATGTAATCCCTAGCTTATGAAGGAAGGTATTTTCTGTTTTAACATATTCAAACTTCATATCTTTTGGTTTTTTATCGTACATATTGATCATCATAGAGGTACGAGGATTTTTACGAAAAAATTCACGATTACCATCTATAAAATTCCAATACAAAGCATCCCATATGTTACACCAGTCTCCTTTTTTGTAATCACTCATTTTTAAAATGTAGTTGCTACCACTAATATAAGGTTTAGTAGACATCAAACCACCATCAGAAAATTGACTCATACCATAAACATTTGGCACCATAACCCAATCATAAGCATCAATAAAAAGTTCCATAAACAATTTGTATACACTATTAGGATCTATTTTTATTAAGAAAAGCATATTCCCTAATACCATTAGCCTTTCTATGTGATGTAAATAAGAATTTCTGAGTAATTTTTTTATAGTTACATCAATTGGTTCGATATTGGTGCTACCCTGATAGAACGAACCGGGCATTTTTCTATTAAAATTCCAGTAGTTTTTTGTTCTTTGTTTTCCGCCATCTACGATATAGATGCCTCTTATAAATTCTCTCCATCCTATTATTTGCCTAATGAAGCCTTCATAAGAATTGACTGGAATTTTGTGGTCTTTGGCAAAGTCACTGATTTTACTAATGACCTGAGCTGGATTTATTAAACCTATATTCATATACGGGGTAAGAACGGAATGGAAAAGTGTTGAATCAACTTTGGATATGGCATCTTCATAAGGACCAAAAAACTTAAACTTTTTTAGCAAAAAGTCTTCTAGTGAATGTGCTGCTTGATTATGATCAACAGGGTAGTTAAAATTTTCAGTGATACCATGGTTTAAGGAAAAAAATTCTTCAACAAAAGCCTCAGCGCGTTGTATTTCATCAGACTTGTAGCGAAAACTATACCCAAATGGAATAGGAAAATCTCTCGGTAGCTTCTTCCTATTTTCAGAATCATAGCTCCATATTCCACCTACTGGTTTACCATCTGACTCTATCAGTATATTATGTCGTCTCCTTTGTTTTTTATAAAAATTCGCCATGGAGTGACGTACTTTACCGCTAAAATCAACTAGAACATCAGTTTGTGATAACAGAAAATTAGGATTATCGTACCATTTAATCGAAACCCTGCAAGATTTTGATGCTAACTCAACCCTCTTCTTTAGCTCGAAATCTACGACATCAACAATGTGAATCGTTTGTAATTCATACTTCTTTATTAACCAATCAGTATATCGCTTTCTTCTTAAATCAGCATAGTTAATAATCTCAACATCATATCCGTTCCTCACCAAATTATCTCCGTAACGGCGCATTGAAATGTAATGCAGCAAGAGCTTTTTCTTGTGGTATTTTACGGGAAATTTGTCATCACCAAAAAAAAGTGGATCTTCTATAAGAAACAATTTCCTGTTCCTGGCGACAGCAGGACTGTTTTCAAACAACTGATTTGGGTAAATGAAAGTACAATCCAAATTGTAGCCTAAAATACTTCTAACGGAAAAAAAATAAGATTGAACAAAAAGAAATGATGGCCGACATAATTTTGATTCTATTCCTAATAGATTGCCATTAGG
>CAZPIF010000165.1:0-4200 GCA_964586565.1 uncultured bacterium | reverse complement strand
AGAAGGTAAAAAATATAAAGCAGATGCGAGCCATGTAAAAGTAATAGATACGACTGGGGCTGGTGATATGTTTGCTGCTGGTTTTCTTGCAGCAATGGCCAGAGGTGATAAATTTAATAAAGTAAGTAAAATAGCGACTAGATTAGCAGAAGAAATAATTCAAATTAATGGTGCTCAATTTGAGAAAGGGAAGATGGATAAAATTAAAAAGGATATATTCTCACACTAATTAGTACATGTATTTTAGTTGTACAATTTATTGGACGCATAATTAAGACTCGGCTAAATTATGAAACTAAATAGAAAAATATTTCTATATATAAAGGATAAAGATATGAAAAATTTGAATTTTTCTTTTCTGGGGTTCATGTTATTGATTGTTATTGGATTAATGTCATGCTCAAGTCAAGAATACACCACAGCTAAACTAGCAATCCAGCAGTCTGATTTTAAAAAAGCTGAAGAGTGGTTACCAAAAGCAATGTCTGTTGAGCCAGATAACCCAGAAATTCCCATGGTAATGGCAATTGAAATACATGCAAAAAATGAAAATTGGGCTGAGATGATATCTATGTTTGATAAATCAATGAGCATAAACCCTGAAAAAGTAATCGAGGTCCGAGGTTCTTTTGTACCAGTTAAAGATGCAGTAAATAATTACAGGGAATTTTATTGGGCAAATAAGTTTAACTCTGGTGTAGAACAGTTTAAAAAAATTCAAGACAATCCTGATAAGAAAATTGAATATCTAGAAGTAGCAATTGGCCATTTTTTAGATGCGTCTATTATTAATCCTCTAGATGCTAACACTCACTCTACTCTTGCTAAATGTTATCTTGATAAGGGAGATAGGGAGTCTGCAAAAAGTGCTGCTCTGGTTGCAGTCGAAAAAAATGAAAATAGTTTTGATGCAAACTATAGCGCAGCGCAAATCTTATCAAGTGCAGGAGAGTCTTCAGATAATGTTATTCAGTATTATGAAAAAGCAGTTTTAATTGAGCCTTCCAATAGTAGAGCCCTTAGAGAACTTGCAAGTACATATTATGATTTAGGCCAAAAAGAAAAATCTATACAGGTTTTTGCAAATGCGATAGAAAATGAAGAAAATGATACCACAAAGGCAGACTTATATTTTAATCTTGGAGTTATACACAACCAGATGAATAATTTTGAAGATGCAGAAATTGCTTTTGATCAAGCATTTTTTTTGAATGAAGAAGATTATGAAGCTGCTTTAGGAATGGCCAGGTCTTATGAAGGTCTTGGTGATAATTATTTAAATGGAGAGGAAGGTTTCGAAAAAGATTTGGATAAAGCTTCACGTTGGTATAGAAAAGCTGAAAAGAAAATAAAATCTGTTATGGTAATAGACATTGATAATAAAGAGACCTACCAGAAGAATTTAGAGTTAATTCGTTATAAAAGAGATGTTGCAGAAAGTAAATGAGAGTTTTTAACTTGAATTTAAATAGTATATAAAACTCTTGGTGGCCAATCAAAATTCAATTAATCCTTATATATGCAAATGAATGAAGCTAATTAATTTAAGATGAATTTCGATTTAGGTATGAAAGTGCCATTACAAAATAAAAACTATTTTAGATTTTTATTATTCTATACTGCATGCCTAGTTAGTTCTACATCTTTAATCAATGGCTTCAACCTTCCCGATGAAATAATAAACCATTTTCAGTATAGAGAAATTGGACCAACGCGGCAAGGAGGTAGAGTTGTCTCATTTGCTGTTTCAGAGAAAGATCCCTTTATATACTACGTTGGTGCAGGACCAGGCGGTTTATGGAAAACAATAAATAATGGTAATACATTTGAGTCTATCTTTGATGATCAAGGTACATCAGGAATTGGTTACGTTACCCTAGATCCAAATAATCATGATATTGTATGGGTCGGTACTGGTGAATGTAATTTGAGAAATAGTACTCAATATGGTGATGGTATCTATAAGTCTATTGATGGTGGAAAAAATTGGTCCCACATGGGACTAAAGAATACCCATCATATTGGTAAAATAATTGTGCATCCTGTGGATCCACAAACTATTTATGTTGCGGCACAAGGGCAATACTATACGGATAATATAGAGAGGGGTGTATATAAATCTACTAATGGCGGAAAAAATTGGAAAAAAATTTTTGGTTTAATGTATAATAATCAACACATCGGTGTTGCTGATTTAGTAATGTCTCCAGATAATCCAGATATTCTATATATTTCTAGTTATCAACGGATCCGAAAACCTTGGGGGTTTTCAGGAGCGGGTCCTAAAAGTGGGATCCACAAATCTATTGATGGTGGAAAAAATTGGGAAAAACTTTCTAATGGTTTGCCTGATGGTCTACTAGGAAAAATTGGCCTAGCTATTTACCCCAAGGAGCCAAATATAATTTATGCAATAATTGAAGATGCAAATTCTCCTGAATTATCTTTTGAAGATAGGTGGTCTGAAATACTAAGAGGCCAATCTTCATCAAAGCCAACTAAAGGAAATTTAGTTTATATGAGCGATAATTCAGGAGCTAATTGGATTCAAGTAAGTGAAGGTAATGTTGGTAGCAGGCCAAATTATTATGGACAAATTATTATAGACCCCAATAATCATAATATTTTATATGTATTAAGCGAAAAAGTAGATATATCTATTGATGGTGGAAAAACTTGGGAAAAAGCATTTGAATATGGTGGTGATAATCATGCTTTATGGATTAATCCATTAGATAGTCGTCATATGATGCTTGGTTATGATTATGGTTTTGCAAGGAGTTATGATTCAGGAAAAAATTGGATACATTTTGATAATATTTCAATGGCTCAGTTGTATTCAATAGGTGTGGATATGGAATATCCATACAATGTTTATGGAGGTATGCAAGACTTTGGTACATGGAAAGGCCCCAGTATAAAAAAGGGGAGGTTTCCAATTCGTTTTGAAGATTGGGAACATGTCCTTGGTGGAGATGGATTCTACGTTCAGGTTGATCCAAAAAATAGTCGTTGGTTATACTGTGAGGCACAATTTGGAGAACTCTCAAGAAATGATCAAAAGACGGGTATAAGAAAATATATAAAATATACACAGAATAAAAATTTAAGGTTCAATTGGTCTGCACCATTTTTTTTATCATCTCATGATACAAAAACTATTTACCATGGTGCAAATATCCTTTTAAAATCAATGGATAGAGGAGATACATGGTCAGAAATTAGTCCTGATTTATCTAAAGGTGATTTAACAAAGACAGGAGGCCGTGAGTCTTGGACATATGGAACAATTACCAGTATCGCTGAGTCTCCATTAAAAGAAGGAATAATTTGGGCTGGTACTGATGATGGTAATGTTCAAATAACAGTTAACGATGGGAAGACATGGAAGCTCTTGAATGAAAATATTCCAAATAACCCCAAATATTGGGTTTCTCGTCTGGTTGCTTCGAATCACAATTCTAGTACAGCTTATTTAAGTTTTACAGGTAGGCATAGGACTGATTTTAAACCTTATTTATACAAGACAGATGATTATGGTGAAACTTGGTACTCTATAACAAATAATTTACCAAATGAGCCAATAAATGTGATTACTGAAGATAAAAAGAATCATAACTTATTATTTGTGGGAACAGATCGTACAGTTTACGTCAGTATTAATGGTGGAATAAGTTGGTCCCAGATGAAAAATGATCTTCCAACCATCCCCATACATGATATGATTATTCATCCAAGAGAAAATGATTTAATAGTAGGCACTCATGGGCGTGGTTTCTATATAACCAATATATCGCCTCTTCAGGAAATAAATAGTAATATTTTAAAACAGGATGCTTATTTGTTTAAAGTAAGGCCTAAAGTTCAATGGGTTATGCCCTTTCAGAAAGCAGTAGCAGATCAAAACTTTGAAGGAGAAAATGAGCCACACGGTCCAACCATTCATTATTATTTGAAAAAGAATATTCCAGAAGGTGTAAGTATATCAATTTATGATAAAAAAGAATTGATCAATAAATTCAATGGCCCGGGGAAAAAGGGTATGAATTCAGTTATGTGGGGTATGACAAAACGAGGAAGAAAGAGATCTGAAAAAGAAGTAAAGGAGTGGGATAAAGAAGTTTCTACTGGTGAAAGAGAGCCATTTTATGATTACTATGATACAAATGAATATTTTGTTTCACCAGATGATGAAGTAGG
>CAZPIF010000164.1:0-4237 GCA_964586565.1 uncultured bacterium | reverse complement strand
TATTTATAATTCTAGTTTGCTTGAAAGTAATTTGACCAAGGCCAGCACCAGGCTGGTTATAGCCCCAAAGTGTCATTTGCATTTCAATATTCATTGGCTCAGTACCATACAAATCAGCAGTAGTAGTTGGATCAGCATCACTACATACAAACCAAAGAACCTGATCAGCATTAGCAACCCCAGGTGTTTCACCATCTGCAGGGTCATAAACACCATCGTTGTCTAGGTCATAAAAAGGTGCGCCTAGATGAGTTGGCCATGCGGCCCAGTCTGTTGCATAGTTATCAAGCACAACCTGCATTTCAGCATCCGTCACAGAACCGATAGACATCTCAAAATACTCTGCAGTTTCTTGACGAACCATAGCTGGTGTAAGAGTAGCCCAGTCCTTACGTATACGGTATATCCGCACATCATCTCCTGTTGTAAGCCCATTAGGCCCAATATATCCTTTTACAGTACCGGTACGGTATATCTGGCCAGAAACCTTCAAGGCTCCGTCCTGATAACCACCAACTAGGATACCATCTAAATATATAGCACCCGCGGTACTTCTAGGATATATACCACCAGAACCACCTTCGGCAGTGTGACAAGATTTCCCATCCTCTGCAACCCAGTATTCCATGTTTCCTATGTTAATTAAGCTATATTGGTCTAGCGCCGCTGACTTTGTTAAGAATCTAGACCATCCAGATGATGAACTATTGTCAAGACCCGGTAGTTCTCTAGCCGTAACTGAGTAGAGAAGCGAGCAAGCCAAAATTATTAGTTTATATTTTTTCATTTGGATTTCCCCATCTATTTTAATGTTTCAAATAATTTTATTAGAAATTTAGTTCTATACCAAGAAATGCTTGTCTTGGTGAGCTAACCAAATATTCACCCGTGTAAACTCTGTAAGACTCATCGTTGTCAATATTAATTGCAGTATACATTTCTTCATAATCAGTTACACCATCACCGTCTGAATCTTGACCCCAAAGATCAACAAATGCACCACTATAAACACCGTCTGATATGAATCCATCATCATCTGCGCTTCCAGTAGCCTGGTATACATTGAGTACATTTCTAGCATCCAGAAGATTGCGAACACGAGCAAAGACAGTTAGACCATAACCAGCCACCATAAATGTCTTGTCCACCCTTAGATCAAGATTGTAGTTCCAAGGTGTTGTTGATGAATTAATTGCCTCTAAAGCCTCCCTACTACGTGTATCAGACATATAGTCTACACCCGCATCATACGCGCTTACCTGACCACCAACTGGTCTAAAGACATATGTGTATGCGTGGCCACTTGAGAATGTATACAAGAGATTAATATCAAGGCCATTAAGCATCATATTAGAAGATGAAAGCTCATAGTCAAGTGAGACGCTTCCTGTATGTTCTTGATTAAAATCAAGAGGATTAATCATTTGCGGGACCTCAGAACCTCTGTCAACAGCAGATATGTAACCCGCTCGAGAGCTACCAGTTCCCTCAGCCTGTGAAAGAGTATAATTTGCCCTTGCTAAGAAGCCATTCATTCTTCTTGTCTGGAAATCAAACTCTAGACCGCGGGTTGTAGCAAAATCGCCATTTCTAACGTAGTTATATGCACCTGCAAGCTCCCCCTTTGGGTCGGTAACCCTATCGGTTTGAGCGAGGCCTTTCTGGTTCTTATAGAAACCAGTGACTTTTAGAGCAGCCACATCACCAAAGGATCTTTTAAAACCAATTTCATACTGAGTTGTACGAACAGGCTCTAATCCAAAACCAACTGGATTGCCATAATAATTTCCGCCAACAGCTATCTGGGTTCTATAATCATAAGCTGTATAGTACATAGAATTAAGATCTACAAGCTGAGAAAAACGACCATAATAGCCATAAACATTTGTATTATCAGTTAGAGGGAAAGATATTCCAATCCTTGGCTGAATTTCTGTAAACGTACCCATATCTTTCCAGCTTCCAGGCTTTATATACTTTGATAAATCATATTGCTGGATTGAATCTATTGAAACAAGAGTTTCTTCATCTGGGTTTAACATATCTACCCTAACCCCCGCATTAATAACAATATCATCAAGCTCAATCTTATCTTGTAAGAAAAATCCCATTTCAGTAGGCGTTTTGGCGCCATCTATATACATAGTGTCGCGATCTGTGACTCCGTCAACATCAGAATAATAGAATGTTCTATCCGTAGTTTCCTTACCATAAAGATCGTATCCATATCCGTCTGCATATGTACGATATCTCCATGTTGGGACAGCGTCTAGCGACCCATAAGAAGTAATACCATATTCTGACAATGCATATTCAGGGTCTGCAGCCCAAATCATTACGCCAGGGTCTACACTATAATTCCTCATAGTATTGCCAACATAATCAAAACCAACTTTTATGTCATGGTCACCCATAATTGTTTGAAAGCTTCCAGATATGCCTGTTTTGTCATTGCTTGACGTTGAATATGCACCCGCCACAGTTCCTGGACGAGAGAAAAACATACCATTGTGCTGGTAAGAGCTTCTCTGAGAATATCTATCTTTAAAAGGAGTCCAAATGCTATCTGCAACACCTAATTTTTGTTGAACGTGTAGACTGTCTCCCCACTTCTGCCAGTCTGTACCAAACCATGAATCTTCATTGTTGTAGTCAGTGTTTAGTGAACTAGCTGAAAGCCTAAGTAAGGATCTTTCATTAAGAGAATATGAAAGCTCAGCAATAAGCATCGTAGAGCTATATTTGTTCATCATATATCTTGGGTCTACCGAAACAGAATTACCATCTACTGTTGTAAGATCTGCCCCAGCCCAGCGCAATTGGCTCATGATACCACCACCTGAGTTCCATTCTGAATTGTTTGAGACAATACCAATGTTTACCTTTGCAGAGCTTGTAGGCTCAAGAGTAAGAGTGGCAGTAAGGTTTGTGTTTTTATTTTCTGAACCAGGAGTGAATCCATCCTGCCACTGAATATCAAACGTATCAGGGTATGTTGAATTTGCACCATATTCATCACCAAGCCCTTCAAACTTAAACCCCTTAGACTCTTTAACGTATGGATCTGCTTCTGATTTTAATTCTACCGCAGCATAAAACTTTGCTATTCCACCAGGCAAGGGACCACCCACCTGAGCGAATGTATTGCTATGACCAAAAGATGTTGCCCCAAGTAACTCATTAGATGCGCCACCTAAGCCTCCGATACCGCTTCCATCATTCTGAAGCTTTACTGACCCAGTAAATGAATCTGTTCCTTCCTTGAGCCTTCTTTTTACAATTCCGGAGTTAGCACCGCTTACCTCTGCGTCATAACCACCGACCTGAACCTGCATCTCTTCTACAGTTTCAATAGGCGCATAAACCATATTGTTTCTACTGCCTGCGTTTGTTACAGACGCGCCATTCAGATAATATGCAACCTCGTTATCTCTACCACCGCGTATGTGAACCTCGTCATCCTGGACAACAACACCAGCAACCGTTGCAAGTATGGAGTTCAAATCCCTAACGCCTGTTGATCTTAGGTCTTGGCTTGTTAGGTTTGTAACAGATGAAGTCTCATCTACCTGAATAAGTGGTTTTTCAGCCATTACAGTAACAACCTCTCCTTCAACAGTACTCAACTTAAGAGTAAAATCAACTGTTGTGGTAAGACTTGACTGCACAAGAACGTTCTCAACATCAACAGATGAATAACCAATGAATGATGCGCTAACTGTATATGTGCCACCTGTAACGCCAATAACCTGGTAGCCCCCCTGGTCATCCGCTGAAGCACCCCTTGAAGTGCCCTTAATAAAAACGTTCGCACCGTAAAGAGGTGTGCCGTCTTCGCCCTTAACAACCCCAACAACCTTACCGGATGTTTGCGGGAATGCGATAGACAAAGAAAATAATAGAATTGAAAGTCTAATTATTTGTTTCATTACATTTTCTCCAATTAAGAATTATTTAATTATTTTTCTTGAGGCTATTTCTGATGCGCCTCAATACACCTTTATTTGAATTTTTTATTTTATTATCCCAAGACCTATGTATGCTACCTGAACGAATTATGCGCATAGTTAAAAGCAACCATTGCACTACTATAACATAAATCTAATAGGAAACTAACCTAACAATAAATTGTTGTCAAGATATAAAATGTTTTAATGATTTTAATGGTTTTAATGTGATTTTCTAAAAAAACAATCAGAATTAAAACGAAAGCCTCTGGTCGTGAAAACGCATTTTT
>CAZPIF010000163.1:0-4241 GCA_964586565.1 uncultured bacterium | reverse complement strand
ATATGTAGATATGCCATATATTATAAAAATCATTATTGCTGAAACTATAATTTGTGTCTTAAATATAAATTTATAGGTCCGACTGTTTTGTATCCATTCTTCCAACTTAAATGCAGTTAGGATTGAAGCAAAAGGACATACACAGTAAATATAGTGAGGTAGCTTATAATTAGATAAAGATAATATTATAAGAGGTAATAAAAAACCAGAAAATGATATGATCTCTGATTTATCTATATTAATATTTTTAAAAATATCTTTAGCTCGCGAATAAAAAGAAGCTAGAAAAATAAAAGTCCAAGGTAAAAAAGCATATAAAAAAACATTAAATAAATAGAGTGGTCCAGTCTCATTATTCCATCCACTTTCACCAGTAATTCGCCCAAAACTTTGTGTCCAATAAAAAAATTTGACACCCTCGAAACCAAATTGGTTATACAGTCCAAATGACATGGGTAAAAGACAAATAGTAATTATCATTAATCCAACAACAAGTTTAAAATCATATAATACCTTAAACCTTCCTCTTATTAATAAATCACTACTAATTATCATAATTGGTATCATAAAACCAAGAGGGCCTTTACCCATCATAGCAAAGGAAACAGAAATAGAACCAATAATTAAGTTTAACCAACTATTAAAAATAAAATAAGATGATAGCTGCCATATAGCTAACATCATTGGACCAATCAAAAATATATCTGTTCTAACATCTGCATTCATAATAAATAGCGCTTCGCATGAAGCAAGAATCAATGCAGAAATTTCAGCTGTCCTTTCAGAATAATAAAGTCTTGAAAATTTAAATGTAGAATAAATTGTTAATAATGAAAAAAGTACTGATGGAATACGATAAACAAATTCCGAGACTCCAAACAATTTAAAAAATATTCCGGTAGTCCAAAATATTAATGGTGGTTTATCTAAATATGGTTTGCCGTTATCGAATAGAAATAGATAATTCTCATTCCTTAATAATTCTCGACTCATTGATGCATATTGCATAGCATCAATCTCCATTATCGTATTAAAGAGACCAAATACGTAACTGGTAATTGAAATAATTATTAAATATTTCAAAACTCTAATTAAATATTAAGCTCTAATGACACTGGACAGTGATCTGAACCATAAATTTCTTGATGGATATCAGCATCTAAACAAAATTCCACAAGCCCTCTATTAACAAAAAAATAATCGATTCTCCATCCAACATTTCTTTCACGTGCTCTAAAGCGATATGTCCACCATGAATATTTACCAGCATCATCATGAAAAAGTCTATAAGTATCTACCCAGCCATCTGCAACATACTGGTCTAGCTTTTCTCTTTCAATTGGCATAAAACCAGAAGTATTTTGATTCTCTTTTGGCCTGGCCAGATCGATAGGGTGATGAGCAGTATTCCAATCACCAGTAACAATAACATTATGCCCTGATTCTACTTGTTCATTTATAATAGGTAATAAATCATCATAAAAGTCTAATTTATATTTTAATCTAATGTCATCCTTTTGACCATTTGGAAAGTAAATATTATATAAAATAAATTTATCATGTTCTGTTATAAGAACCCTTCCCTCATTGTCATATTTTTCAATTCCAATCCCTTCTTGAATAAATAAAGGTTCTTTTTTAGAAAAAGTAGCCACACCACTATACCCTTTCTTCTGTCCTGAATGCCAGTAATTATAGTATCCATGATCACTAAGAATTTCTGCAGATAATTGCTCTTTGTGTGCTTTTGATTCCTGTATACACAATATATCAGGCTGTTCATTCTGAAGATAGTCAAGAAAACCTTTTTTTACGGCGGCTCTGATGCCGTTTACGTTCCAAGAGATTAATTTCATTTTTTAATTAGGTTTGAATAAAAAGTATTAATATAAGTAATAGTAATTTATATGTTTAATTACATTGAAAAATTGAAAAATTATTTTTTTTGTGCTGTCTTTTCTTTAGAATTAATCATGCCCCAAAAACGAAAAGGAATCTCTAAAAGAATAAAAAAACCATTTTTGATAGAATATAATTTTGAAATAAAAGTTATTTTTCTATTGGCCCTTGGAATTTTCTTACTTGTTGAGAATTTGGAAATCAAACAATTTATATATTTAGTCATTCGTGAGTTGATTTTTTCAATTGGTCATGGAGTTAAATGGATGAGGGATTTTGTATTACTGTTGATTGCAAAAATAGAGATCTCGGACTTAGTGGGAATTAGCATAATACTATATGTACTCTATTTAATTGCAGATCGCTGGAGAGAAAGAATTATTAACCGGTTTTCCAATTTAAAATATTGTCCAAAATGCCAGGGAGATCTACAGCGGATAAAACGGTCTTTCAAACATAGATTAATGAGCAATCTCTATTTTGTTAATATAAAAAACTATAAATGTAAGATTTGTAACTACGACGGAATTAAACTTGTTAAATAATATAAATAAAGGTCTAATATGGATATAAAAGAAAAAATAGTGAACGAAATTAAGGAAAATCCAATAGTATTATATATGAAAGGCACAAAAGAAATGCCAGTATGCGGTTTCTCAAATTCTGTAGTCCAAATTTTAAACCACTACGGTGTTGATTATAAAGATGTTAATATTCTTGAGGATCCTATAATAAGAATAAAATTAAGCGAGGTTTCAAACTGGCCAACAATACCTCAATTATTTGTCAAAGGAGAATTGGTCGGTGGTGCAGATATCACAATGGAACTTCATACTAATGGGCAGTTACTTGATATTCTAGATAAAGCAAATAACAAAGATTAATCACAATGAAAAATAGGTTGGAGCAGGCTTTTATTAAATAATATATTTGCCGTCAAGTTTATTCATAGAAATAAGAATTTTGGCCCGTTCGTCTAGTGGTTAGGACTCCAGGTTTTCATCCTGGCAACAGGAGTTCGATTCTCCTACGGGCTACAAAATCTCCACAGCTTCTATTCTTCAAACTCTACTACCTTAACAATAAAAGATGATGAAGATGAACTATAAAAAACTCCTAGACCCTCTTCAAAATTAGAATCTGGAAGAAGATAAATGTTTTGACCAACAGGATCTCCTTTAAAGTAATTAAAATAAGAATCACTAGTAGACTTATAAGTCATGATGTGATATCCGTAATAATCAAAATATAACCACATGATTGGAGAAGGAGCTCTATCTGCATTCCATAACCAAGGATTATTCCTGTATGGACTATTTTCACGCCAAGTGCCATCAGCAGCACCTCTTTTTAATGGGTTTTTCCAAATATTGGCTAAACTATTGTAATCTAAGCTATCATTATCAAACAAACCTTTTTCATCACTATATATCAAGTTGACATAACAGCTGTCCCTCATACCATTTCTATTACGATCAGAGAATTTTTCACCTTCGTCAAATACACCATTTTGATTTTCATCTTCGTACGGCTCTATACCAACTGCATCCGCCTCAAGAGCATAAGAAATGATTTGAATGGTATTGTAATCTTCTTCATTAAAGTCTACTGAAAATAAGGGTGCACTTGCAAAACTCTTACTATAACAATCTCCAATCCTAAAAGCTACAGAATCTACATTAATATCATTTTCTTCAATATATTGAACTGGATTTTGATATAAAAGCAACATCTGCTGGAGGGTCAAATTTTCTAAGTTATTTACATCAATCATATTTGTAGGTTCTAGACTTCCATCTGGGCATCTGAATTCATAAGATTCTTCTGGTGCAATTTCTATTTGTTCTGGGACACTAGTCTGAGCCATTACAGAATCATTCTCATGGGTTACTATAAGTCTATAAGTAATACCAGATTCAATAATGTAATCCATCCATTGAATAACAATTGAATCAATATTCGGAATTGAAATATCAACTGGATGATATCTTCCATTTCCTAGTGAATAAAAATGTAGCTCCGATCCATTTGAAACATTAATTAATTTAACATTTGCGTCATCAATGTATAAATCCTGAGCATCTACAGATTCAGAGACTCCTGCAGTTCTTGAAACATAAACAGTATCAGATACTGGAAACCCTGCATTGATCGATGCGAAAACTACTAGTTGCTCTTCGTATTCAATTAAATTGTCATTAAAGTTACATGAGGTGATAAAAATAGAAACAAAATAAAATTGAACGATTACTTTTAATATATTTGTCATTTAAAACTCCCAACTAAAGCCAATTGTAGGAATGATTGGAAATAGGCTTATGTCATTTACTTGTAATTTACCT
>CAZPIF010000162.1:0-4251 GCA_964586565.1 uncultured bacterium | reverse complement strand
CCAAGATGAAGATGAGCAGTTATTGGGGCAATTTTTTTCGAGAATTCATAAAAAATTATCTAGTGGATTTATTGAGGGGCTTATTAATAAACTTGTTTTTCTAAATTGGATTAGAACAATACTGTGGTCCATTAGATTGGCTTTAATATGTTATTATTTACTGTTTATTTAATTTGAATTCTAATTATGAAAAATATTACTAAGATTTATCTCTTAATCCTTATTTTATTTGTTATGAAAGCTGAAGCAAAAGTAATATATGATTTTTCCTTAGGTGAGAATAGTAGAAAATGGCAGATTGTAGACGATGGGGTCATGGGGGGGAGGTCTCGTGGAGTATTCAAAGTAGATAAATATGGGAATGGCATATTTTCTGGTTATATATCTTTAGATAATTATGGTGGATTTAGTTCAATTAGATTGAGAACAAAAGCGATCACTGTAAATGATCATAAATCCATTGCAATTAGATTATATGGTGATAATAAATTTTATCAACTAAGAATAAAAGCTAGTCAGTATGACAGACATGTTTATGCTAAAAAGTTTTTCGCAAAAGATGGGTGGCAAGAAATAATTATACCCCTTAGTGCAATGGAACCTCAATATCGTGGTAGACGATTAAGGATGAAGAAATTTAATAGTAATCTTATTATGGAAATTGGCATTTTAATTGGCAATAAAGTAGAAGAAGAATTCTTACTAAAAATTGATAATATCAAACTCATATAATAATCTTTAATGAGTAAAGTATGCATAATAACCGGTGCCACTGATGGTATAGGAAAACAGACAGCATTAGATTTAGCCAATATAGGCTATAAACTAGCTCTAGTAGGTAGAAAAAAAGATAAAGGGGAAGCGGTCCTAGATGAAATAGCTTCCGCAACTGGTAATAATTCGCTTAAATATTTCAATACAGACCTTTCAATCATAAAAAATCTTTACGATCTAGTTAAGAATATTGAAAAAGAATATACATCAGTTGATATTTTGATTAATAATGCAGGAGCATATTTTAGCAAATACTATGAAACAAGCGAGGAAATTGAATTGACATTTGCTTTAAATCATCTTAGTTATTTTCAGTTGACTAGATTACTTATGGAGATATTAAAAAAAGACAAACCCGGTAGGGTGATCAATGTTGCATCCTCTGCTCATTTTAGTTCGAGTCTTAATTTTAATGATATCCAAATGAAAAATAACTATAGGGGATGGACTGCATACTGTAACTCAAAACTAATGAATATTTTGTTTACTTATGAAGCTCATAAAAGATTTAAAAATACAGGAGTAACATTTAACTCACTACACCCTGGTTTTGTAGATACGAGGTTTGGTGATAATAATAAAGGGCTAGGAAAAAATATATTAAGTATAGGTAAAAAACTTATTGCCATTAATGTAAAAAAGGGAGCAATGACAAATTTTTATTTAGCTACATCTCCTGAAGTAGTAAATGTAAGTGGAAAATATTTTGATAAATCTAGATCAATTAGGTCATCTAAGACTTCTTACTCAGAAGAAAAGCAGGATAAACTCTGGGATTACAGTGCTAATATTGTAGAAAGTTTAACCTAGGACATCGATTTTTATAATTTGAGCGTTCTATTTACAAATTTTATATGAAAAAATTTTCTTTTTATTAGTATATGATTCTTATTGTATTTTAATAGATGCTTTGTACATTTGAGGCTCTATTAATAGTGAAAATAAGATATTATTATAACTTTTAGAATATTAGAGATTTAAAATAATAAAAACAGGAAGTATATATAATGAGTAATACAAAAGAAGCCACTGTTAAGTGGTTTAACGATGCGAAAGGTTATGGATTTTTAACACCGAATGACGGTGGGAAGGATTTATTTGTGCATATGAGTGAAATTAAAATGGAAGGGTTCAAAACCTTGAAAGAAGGTCAAACTGTAGACTATGTTGAAGGTGAGACTGATAAAGGACCATGTGCAACAAACGTAACACCTAAGTAAAGAGCATAATCTAACTAATCAATAACTAAAACTAATTTAATTAACCTTTTACAACGGGATTTATAATATGTATTATGATGATATAAACGTGACAAAAAGAAAAACTATTACAAATGGTGAGAAATATGATTTCTTTATTTATAATATGCTTTCTCTTGAAAAAGAATTGTCGAACGGAAAGTTTGGAAAGGGTGAAACAGTAATTAGTAAGGTTAAGGATTTTAAGATGTTAGATGATGAGAGTGGTGAGATTCTTGAAGTTAAACTGAGATGCTCAAAAAAAATTGATGATGCATTAGAAGGCCTAGAACCTGCTGAAAGCAAAAAAATATTCAATAAATGCCTCAAGGAATTAGAAAACAGAGGTCTGACAAGAGGATAACTCAATTTATCAACGGATATTATATATTATATCACAAAATCAATAGACACATAAAAAAAACCCCATATTATGGGGTTTTTTTTATTTTTACAATTAGAATAAAAAAAACTAGAATTCTTTAATTTTGATGCAAATGGTATATATGGCTTGATAAATTAAATTGTACTAGTGATCCTAGTTTATTTTATTTAAGAAAAATGGTAAGTAGATTTATTAATGATTTATAAAAATTTAATTTTAGTTCTTATTTTTCTTTATAATGGTTGTAGCAATAAAAATTATGAAGAGATTCAATTAAATAAAAAAAATCCAATCGGGATATATGGAGAAAAATTATCCAATGGGGTAATACATAATATAAATTATCTTTTAGAATACCCTGAAGAGTACTTAGATAAAAATATCTTAGTTAAAGGGAAAATATCAGAAGTATGTCCAATGAGAGGTTGTTGGTTAGAAATAGAAGATACTATTAATCATGAAAAAATAAGGGTAAAAGTTACAGATGGGGAGATTGTATTCCCATTCTCGGCTAAGGGTAAAAGTTTGATTGCTGAAGGTAAATTTTCAAAACTTATTTTAACTGAACAAAAGGCAAAAAATTGGAAAGCACACCTTATGCTTGAGAGAGGAATTAAAATAGATACATCAGAAATAATTCTTAATGATCAAGATTTATATGAGTATCGTATATTCTCTAAAGCTGCTAAAATATTTTGATATTATAGATAGATTTGAGAGTAATATTAGAGAAAGATGGAAAATTTTTATATTGATATATTAGGTTGGTTAGGTTTTTTACTAATTTTGGTTGGTTATTACCTAAATGCACAAAAACAAATAATATGTTTCCCCATTTGGGCTATTGGAAATATTATATATATAATTTATGGTTTTATTTTGAATGCTTTTCCAATTATGGCTATGAGCATTTTTGTGCTTGGAATGAATGTGTATGGATATAAAAATTGGGTTAAAGATTCTTGATCTAATGATATCTATAAAAATAAAAGTCATTTTTATACTAATTCTTACATTTTATGGAAAATCCCTCTATTCTCAGAATCAAGTATGCTTTTCTTTGGAGGCAAATCCAAATCCAAATGATCCAGCTCTATCAATCTTTTCAAAATATGTAAATGTTCTAGACTGTATTAATATTTATGCTGAGCCCAACATTTCAGATCAAAAAATTCTCCATGCTGCGTCAGTTGCTGCGGAGCTTTTAGATAACGATGAAGATGGTATAGTTGATGATCCTCTTATTGAACAATCTCTTTCTTCCCTAAATACTATTATGCCTATTTTCCAATATGAAGATGGGAACTCAATTGACACATTTTTTGATAATTTGGAAGATGATGGTTGTACTGGAGCAGTCCTATTCAGAAATGAAATTGATCCAAGCCAGCCTGGATACTGGGGATCTGATGCTACTGTAGAAGAGGTACTACATACAATAAATGCATGTGGGCATGTTGAAGTGTATCCAGGGGTTTATGGATTGGAGCCAAATTCATCTTATCTGAGTATGGCTATGGATGTGGCCAGAGGAGGACAATACATGTCGGTACCCCAAACATATCCTGAAGATTCCTGGTATCACTATGACGATTGGACCTGTGACTATGGATGTATGGCGATGGAATACTTATATTGGTGTATAGTAACGAACATGGATATTATATCTGATCCTCAAACCTGCGCTGGTATAGCAAATGAATGGGAGCCTTGCACTCCTGAATTATTTGAATCAACTGATGTGATGATGCATCATTTAATTACTAATCCTATAAATAAGCTACCGCAATTAGCACCTGATGGTAATTATTGTGCTCCAACCGCATTTATTCAAGGAAGGATAGACTCTAATGG
>CAZPIF010000161.1:0-4302 GCA_964586565.1 uncultured bacterium | reverse complement strand
TCGCTTAATGGATCCTAAAATATTACTCGCAGGTCTAATTTGCTTTGGTTCTGGTTGGGCAATAGAAAAATATATACTAAAATAAAAAGGTGAATTTCCTTAATTTATTTACCTAAGTATATGCTTAAATTTTAATATAGGATATTATATATATGGCACCACCTTACAACTATTTTAAAGGAATCCCAGAGCTTCCTGACTATGCAAGACAAAAAACAAAAAAGCCTAAGCTTGTTGCAGTTGTTGATGAAGATAATTGCACAGGCTGCCAAGCATGTGTACCATTTTGCCCCGTTGATTGTATTGAACCTGTATCTGGTGATAAATATGAATTCCCAGTTATCCCTCCTGTTCAGGTCAGATTCAATGAGTGCACAGGTTGCCAAGTATGTGCTAGGGTATGTACTAAAATGACATGGGATGCTATCCGCATGCTAGGAACAGAGAAATTTGAAGAAAATTATGGTCTAGATATAGACTAATTGTAATTTTCCATGGAGATACAGATTGACTAGCACAACGCACTACGAAGAAAACTTTATACAAAAATATATATGGTCAGTAGATCATAAGACTATTGGTATTCAGTACGGTATAACATCGCTCTTTTTTCTAGCATTTGGATTCTTTCTGATGATGATAATGAGATACCAACTTGCGTACCCCGAACAGGTAATACCATATGTTGGTAACTGGTTCTTTTCTGAAAGTGGTGGTGTAATGCTGCCAGAAAACTACAATACACTTGGTGCAATGCATGGTACTATTATGATTTTTCTTGGTGTAGTACCGCTAGCGGTAGGTGCATTTGGTAATTATTTAGTCCCACTCCAAGTAGGCGCCCCTGATATGGCATTCCCAAAATTAAATGCTGCAAGTTACTGGTCATATTTTGTTGGTGGAGTAATAATGATGGCAAGCTTTTTTACTCCTGAAGGAGCAGCGAGATCAGGATGGACATCTTACCCTCCACTGTCAATTTTTGAATCTGGGCAGACCATGTGGCTCCTAGGAATGATTTTTCTAATTACTTCTTCACTCCTTGGATCTATGAATATAATTGTAACAATTGTTCAGCTGCGGGCTCCTGGATTGACATGGTTTAGACTACCTTTTTTTGTATGGGCTCAGCTTGTTACATCATTTTTATTAATCCTAGCATTCCCTCCTCTTGAATCCGCTGCTATACTGCAGTTAATGGACAGACTTGCAGGAACAAGTTTTTTCCTACCCTCTGGATTAGTCTATGCTGGTAGTGTTGTAGAATCTTACGGAGCTGGTTCTCCTTTATTATGGCAACATCTTTTCTGGTTCTTAGCTCATCCAGAAGTATATGTACTAATTCTACCCGCGATTGGTATTGTTGGAGAAATAATTGCAAATAATACAAGGAAACCTCTATGGGGATATAAATCTCTTATTTATGCTATCGGTTTCTTAGGCTTTATGTCATTCATCGTTTGGGCTCACCATATGTTTCTAACAGGTATGGGGCAAACCATGAGTGCTTTTTTCCAGCTGACAACGATGATAATATCAATTCCTTCCGTAGTAGTATTAACTGCATTTTTTATATCACTCTGGGGAGGATCAATAAGATTTAATACTCCTATGCTTTTCGCTCTATCCTTCCTACCTATGTTTGGAATAGGTGGACTGACTGGACTACCTCTAGGAGTTGCAGCATCAGATATTTACCTCCATGATACATATTATGTGATTGGTCATTTTCATTATGTTGTTGCTCCCGGTACTCTTTTTGCCCTGTTTGCAGGAATCTACTATTGGTTTCCAAAGGTGACAGGAAAAAGAATGAGTGAAGCACTTGGCAAACTACATTTTTGGCCATCATTAATTTTCATGAATGGTATATTTATGCCAATGTTCATTCAAGGTCTTGCTGGGCTCTCCAGAAGGATGTATGATGGAGGACAACAATACGCACATGCCTCAGATGTATTACAGTGGAATGAATTTATGACAATATCAGCATTTTGCCTTGGGGCAGCTCAAATCCCATTTATTGTTAATCTAGTTGTCTCTTTAGCTAGTGAAAAAACCGGTGAAAGGAATCCTTGGGACTCAACCACTATAGAATGGGCAGCTCCATCGCCTCCATTACCACATGTTAATTTTGACTCATCAATTAAGGTTAATCACGGTCCATATGAGTACAGCGTTCCCGGTCATAAAAAGGACTTCTGTCCACAAACATCATCATGAGTAATATACCTTATATAGTAGAAGAAAGACCTGACACTGGTCTTAATAATAGCAAATTAGGAATCTGGATTTTCCTCGCATCAGAGGTAATGCTATTTGGCGGATTATTTTCAGCATATGTTTTTTTGAGAATTGCAGCAACTGGGCATCCTGATGGTGATTTTGATTATTGGGGTTCAAAACTAAATGTTCCAATGGCCACATTTAATACACTTGTTTTAATTACTTCAAGTGTAACAATGGTCATGAGTTGGGCATCGCTAAAAATGCAACAATTTGAAAAATATAAAATGTATCTCGGAATAACTATTTTATGCGCACTAGCCTTCCTTGTTGTAAAATACTTTGAATACACTTCCAAATTTCATCATGACATATATCCCTCTACTAGTACGTTTATGGGTATTTACTTTACTTTAACAGGGCTCCACGTTTTACATATTATTGGAGGATTATTAGTACTAGTTTTTTTTTGGAGTTCTAGAGCAGACAAAATGTGGGAAGAAGATCAAGAATTACTGACCAATAGAATCGAAATGACTGGTCTATATTGGCATTTTGTTGACTTAGTCTGGATTTTTTTATTTCCAATTTTATATCTATTATAGGAAAATCTAATGTCAAACAAGTCACATGATTCAATTGAGCATCATATAAAAACATACATAAACGTTTTTATCGCGCTTGCTTTCTTAACTGTAATTACAGTAGCAGTAAGTTATTTGAAAGTTTCTTTTATTGAAGCATTTTTTATTGCAATAACTATTGCAACAATCAAAGGTAGCTTAGTACTAGGTTTTTTCATGCATTTAATAAGTGAAAGGCAGGCTATTATATGGATACTTGCTACGACATTCATAGCCTTTCTAATTTTACTATTTATTCCACTTATTTCATTAACAGATTCAACAGGTCTATGGTAACTAATATGGGAATAAAAGTCATGCACTCAGTAGTCATTATCTTATCCATCTTACTTGCCTTATTTTTCTCATATTACATGGCTAATAGTGATATAAGTAACGCAATGATTTTTGCAATTTCGGGGGTCTCTGTAACTTTTGCACTTGTTTATTACCTATGGTCCATATTGAAAAAATTTAAAACAATTTGATATGCAATATCTACGATACTTTATTTTTATTTGTCTTATGCTAATTGTAGATATTACCATCGGATGTTCCACTTGCTATGGTGACCCGAATAGTAATGCAGGACAAGGAATGGATATGGCAATAATGACTCTACTTGGATTCATTGGACCATTGCTTTTTGCTATAGTAATAGGAATTATTTCATTAGGAATAAAATCAAAAAAAATGAATCCACCAAAATAACATGATAGAACTCTTAAGATATTTTGGCCTACCAGTTGGTATTTCAGGTGTTAGTGGAAGAATTGATGAAATTATAGTGATTGTCCATTATCTTATGCTAGTCTTATTCGTTGGTTGGGGAATCTTCTTTATCGTTAGCTTAGTAAAATTTCGTGCATCAAAAAATAACACTGCAAATCATAAAGGAGTTGACTCTCACTATTCCTCTATTTTAGAGGCTGCTGTAGCAGTAATTGAGATTGTAATTTTATTTGGATTTGCTTTTCCAATCTGGGCTGAAAGAGTAAATGATGTCCCTGATTCTCGAGACGCAGAGTATATTAAAGTGATTGCACAGCAATATGCATGGAATATTCATTACCCTGGTGCAGATGGAAAATTTGGTGAAACAAAAGTAAACCTAGTTGATGAGCAGGATAACCCTATAGGATTAGATCGTAATAGTGAATTTGGTAAAGATGATTTCTATACTATTAATCAATTGCATATACCTGTAAATAGAAAAATAAGAATCGATCTTTCATCAAAAGATGTAATTCATAATTTTAAACTACCTGAACTAAGAGTCTCGCAGGATGCTATACCAGGTATGTCAATTCCAGTACATTTTACTGCTACAAGCACCTCTGAGGATTTCTTAAAAACAGCAGTTGGAACCTTAAGAGAAGGTAAAAGCTTAGAAATCGCGTGTGCTCAATTATGTGGACTCGGGCACTATCGTATGAAAGGTTACCTAACAATA
>CAZPIF010000160.1:0-4371 GCA_964586565.1 uncultured bacterium | reverse complement strand
ATGATTTTTGAAATCATATTAATAATATGAAATTTTTATAAATCTAAAATCAGATAATACCTTTTATTTAATTGTTCCTTATAACAACAATTAGCGAGTAATATATTGAAAGAGGCAAATAGAGACTGTGGAGTTCTGCTTCACATCACCTCATTACCTGGCCCGTATGGTATTGGCGAGATAGGAAAAGAAGCAATGTTCTTCATAGATAAACTTCATGAAATGGATCAGAGGTTTTGGCAATTTCTGCCAACAAACTATCCAGCGCTACATAATAGCCCATATGATACAAACTCGGCTTTTGCGCAAAACCCACTCCTTTTAAGTATGGATAGTCTTATTAAGGATGGTCTATTAAACAATCAAGACCTTAAAAAAATACCCTCTTTTAATCATAAGAAGGTTGAGTTTGAAAAATTAAAAGAATGGAAATTGCCGCTACTCGATAAAGCAGTTAATAATTTTTTATTAAAAAGTGATCATGTAGAATTGGATAAGTTTCATCAGTTTTGTCAAAAAAATGATTCTTGGTTAGAATCATATGCTTTATTTATGGTCATCAAAGAACTTCAGAAAAATTCAAATTGGTCAGATTGGGAAACAAAATATAGAAATTTGGATGTAGTTGCATTAAAAGAAATTAGTAAAACATATGATTTACAGATCAAATATATTAAAGTGTTGCAATTTCTTTTTTACAAGCAATGGATTCATATCAGAGAATATGCTAAAGCAAAAAATGTTCAATTAATTGGTGATGTACCAATATATGTTTCCTACAACAGTGCTGATGTTTGGGCAAACCAAAAACTATTTAGATTAAATGAAGATGGTAAAATGAAATATCAGTCTGGATGTCCGCCAGACCTTTGGAGTGACACAGGCCAAGCATGGGGCCATCCAACCTATAATTGGGAAGCTCATGAGCAAACAAAATTTACATGGTGGATAGATCGGATTGATAACCTAATGAATTATGTTGATATTATCAGGATTGATCATTTTAATGGATTTGCAAAGTATTGGGAAGTAAATGCGTCAGATTCGAATGGTGTAAATGGTAAATGGCTAAAAGGGAAAGGAGATCAATTATTTAAAATTGCATTCAATAAGCTTGATGGCCTCAATTTAATAGCTGAAGACTTAGGAGATGCTTGGAAGGATGCTGCCGTATTACGCAATAAATATTCAATTCCAGGGATGCATATACTGCAGTTTTCATTCCACGATAATAATCCATTTGATAATATGGAAAACAATATGGTCGCCTATACCGGTACACATGATAATGACACGTTATTAGGCTTTTATCAAACAATTGATAATAAATCTTTCAGATATCTTCAAAAAGCTTTACTTGGCAGAGACTCAACCAAGCAAATTTCAGATTTTAATGATGAAGAGATAAATTGGCGTATGGTAGAATATTGTTTAAAATCAAATGCATCAATGGTGATTGTTCCTATGCAAGATATATTGTGTCTGGGTTCTAATTCTAGGATGAATACCCCAGCAACTGTAAGTGATAAAAATTGGACATGGAGAATTGATATTTCAAAATTAACTAATGATAGGATATTGAAAATGAAAATGATTACAAAAAATGCAGGCAGATCATGAATGAAAAGTTTGACATAGCATATTTTTCAGCAGAGGTTGGGATATCATCAAGTTTGCCAACCTATAGTGGCGGACTTGGAGTATTGGCTGGAGATCATATCAAAGCATCAGGAGATATGGGACTTGGAATGTGTGCAATCACACTATTATATAAGGAAGGTTATTTCAAGCAACGCGTTGATGAGGAAGGGCTGCAAACTGAAACATACCCAAAGTTTGATCCCCATCCACTATTAAAAAAACTGGACATTAAATTTACCTTGAGACTAAGAGAGAGGGATGTTTGGATTCAAGTATATCAATTTGATTATATTGGCCAAAACGGGCATATTATACCAATATATTTCTTGGATACAGATTGTGAGGATAATTTTGATGATGATAAAATAATTACACTGAGACTATATTCAGGAGATAAAGACCACAGGATACTTCAGGAAGCTATACTAGGATTTGGTGGAATGAATTTACTTAATGAATTAAAACACGATGAAATAAAGACTTATCATATGAATGAAGGTCATTGTTCTTTTCTTGTTTTAGATCTCCTGGATAAGAATAAAGGTGACATTGAGAAAGTCCGTTCCCTTTGTCATTTTACTACACATACACCTGTTCCTGCCGGGCATGATCATTTTGCATATTCCAGAGTCAAAAAGTTATTAAGAGGGTTGCTCCCAGAGAATCTGGAGCTTCCTTCTCTAGTGCAGAATGGACGATTTCATATGACAGAGCTGGGCCTATATTTTAGCAGAACAGCAAACGGTGTATCCAAACTACATGGTGTAGTAGCACAGGATCAGTTTGAATGGAAAAATATTGGTCATATAACAAATGGAGTACATCATAGCTACTGGATGGGAAGTCCGCTTAAGAGGCTTTTTGATAAACGACTTCCAGAATGGCGTACTAATCCTGAAGTTTTGGGCAATGTTGATAAAATATTAGATGAGGAATTATATAATGCGCACCTAGACCAGAAAAAATATTTACTGGGCTACGCAAATTCTCAGGTTTCAAAAGCGCTTGCACTTGATACGCTCACTATAGGCTTTGCTCGAAGAGCTGCGACATATAAAAGAGCTCAGCTTATATTTTATGATATGGATAGATTAATGGATATTGGCAGAGGTAAGATTCAGATCATTTTTTCAGGCAAGGCTCATCCAAAGGATGATGGTGGTAAAAATCTTATTGCAGAGATCGTAAAAAGTTCAAAATATTTCAAAGGAAACATAAAGATCATATACCTTGAAAACTATAATATGTGGTTAGGACGAATGATAACTTCAGGAGTTGATGTTTGGCTTAATACGCCACTTAGACCAAACGAAGCATCTGGAACAAGTGGAATGAAAGCGACTCTAAATGGTATCCCTAATTTTTCAATATTGGATGGTTGGTGGGCAGAGGGATGCGATAACAACATTAATGGTTGGGCAATTGGAGATCCTAAAATAACAAATGATAAGGCAGATGCAGCTGATCTTTATAATATCCTTGAAAATAAAGTAATACCTAAATTCTACGATGATAAACAGGGATGGTTTAAGATGATGAAGGCGTCTATCAAAACAGGTATAGATTTCACTGCTCATAGAATGGTTGAGGAATATGACAGGAATTACTATAAAAAATAAAGGCTACCATGGATAATATTGATATTATAATTGTTATAATCTATCTTTTTGCAATTGTTGCTGTAGGGCTGCTTGCGCAAAGAAAGGCATCGAGGGATATTGATTCCTTTTTTCTTGGTAATAGGAAACTTCCTTGGTGGGTACTTGGTGCATCTGGTATGGCATCAAATACTGATATTGCTGGTACCATGATAAATACCGCATTTATATATGCTCTTGGTACCAAAGGGTTTTTTATAGAAATAAGAGGAGGGGTAACTCTTATTATGGCATTTCTGATGGTTTTTATGGGAAAATGGAACAGAAGATCACAGGTTATGACACAGGCTGAGTGGATGCATTTTAGATTTGGCACTGATAGATCAGGGGATGTTGCCAGGGTTATTGCGGCAATTTCATCTATAATTATGACGATCGCTATGGTAACATACTTTGTTATTGGGGCAGGAAAGTTTGTAGGGGAATTTTTAGGAATCGAACCGATCTTTGCTTCATTATTGATGGTTGTTCTTGCTATGATATACACTGTTGCTAGTGGACTTTACGGTGTGGTGTGGACAGATGTCTTTCAAGGTGGTTTTATATTTTTTGTTATTATATATATATCAGTCATGGCCATGATGAAAGTTAATCTACCGGAAGAATTCTTTATATCAGTGCCCATGGTTGATGGGTCGTTTACTCAAATCAAGACGACTCTTGCAGAATGGACACGTATCACTCCACCAATGGAAATGAATATGCCAGTTGGATCTACTTTCGAGATTTATAATCTTTTTGGCATAGCTATTATGTTTTATTTGTTTAAAGTCACACTAGAGGGATCAAGCGGAGCAGGAAATTATATGCTCCAGAGGTATTTTGCAGCTCGTTCAGATCGAGAAGCAGGAATCTTATCACTTTTCTGGACTTGCCTACTATCTTTTAGGTGGCCACTTATTGCATCATTTGCAATGTTGGGTATTTACCATGGACTTCTACCTGAGAATAATGTTATAGCAGACCCTGAGCTTGTTTTACCTACTGTGATAAAGCATTATATTCCAACCGGAATCAAAGGATTACTAATTGCTGGTCTGATGGCGGCAGCTATGTCAACATTTGATTCTAC
>CAZPIF010000159.1:0-4380 GCA_964586565.1 uncultured bacterium | reverse complement strand
TGTATCTATACCTCGATTATTAAGTTCTGTGCCCATTGCGCCATCCAATAGTATTGGCTCTTTCATCTGATTTGATACCTTCTATTTAGGAGGAAATAAATAATTATACTTAATAACACTATACCTAAACCAATAATCGATTCAAATGTAGCGTCTCTAAATGAATAAAACAAAATCCAGAAATTTGTAATTAGATATATCAATGGTGTAAATGGATAGCCCCATACCTTATATGGCCGATTAAGATGAGGTTCTGTATATCTTAGAATAAATAGTGAAATCACTGTTAAAGAAGTTGTTATAATTAAAGTAATACCCGCATACATTAACACCTGTTCAAATGAGGAGGTAAATAAAAACATGAAAGAAATTATAAGTTGTATATAGAATGCTGATGAAGGAATTATCTCGTTTTTTGGACTTTTAAGAAAAGATAAAAACTTATGATCTTCTCCCATTATCTGCATAATTCTTGGGCCAATATATACATAACTACTGACTGTTGATAAAAGAAGGATAGATATTCCTAAAGCAACTATTTTTGAACCAATTTCACCAAAAATAACTAGGCCAGTGACATATCCAATATCAACTTTTCCAGTCATATCTCCGATTGAAGTTGTATAAAGGAAAGTATAGTTTAATAAAAGATATAAAAGCATTACCAATCCCGTAGAAATAAACATTGACTTTGAAATATTAGTTTTTGGCGCCTTTAGTTCTCCAGCAATGTATACAATCGAATTCCAGCCAGTATATGAATAAGAAACCCAAATTAGACCAATAGCAAATTCAGGACTAAAAATTAAAAACAAATCTTCAGTTTTAGGAACTAAAGAAATTATGTGTAAAGGTTTACTAAGAATTCCAAAAATAATAAATAAAAGAATTAAACCTATTTTAAGAACAGTTGCACCTTTCTGAAACAAAGTACCCCATTTGATACTACTTATATGTAAACAATGCAAAAAAATTATTACAAAACAAGCTAAAACAGTTTCATTAATTAATGGAAATAAAGCATTTATATAACTACCCAAGGCCATAGCTGCTAATACAGCTGGCGCAGTAAATCCAATAGTTGCAGATACTATTCCTGCGGAGAAGCCAATAGATGGATGCACTACCTGACTCAATATATGATATTCCCCTCCAGAGCGTGGAAGTGCTGTACCAAGTTCACAGTATGATAAAGCACCACAAAATGCTATTAAACCTCCAATTAACCACAGCATTAAAAGAGAAAAGACTGATTGAATATGAACTAATTGGAAACCTAGGCTAGTAAAGACGCCAGTTCCTATCATTGAAGCTATGATAAATGATGAAGCAGTATAAAAAGAAATATGTCTAACTTGTGGTCTTGTATTCAAGAACTATGACCGATAGATATTAACAGCCAGTAATAACCATCCAATTATGAAACACATCCCGCCTATTGGAGTTATTGCACCAAGCCAGCGAGAATCTGTTATAACCAAAAAATACAAACTACCTGAAAAAATAATTATCCCGGCAATCATTAAAAAAGCAACTGGAGAAATCAAACTATGTGGCATAAAATAGCCAATAATACCCAATAGCAGGACTGCTATAGAGTGGTACATATGATACCTCACACCAATTTCAAAAATAACCAGATCTTCGGATGATAATCTAGATTTCAGTCCATGAGCACCAAAAGCACCGATTGTAACAGCCAATGCTGCTAAAACAGCACCGACAATTAACAAAATCTTCACTATTTTTCTTCTTTTCTCTGAATGATTGTTCTCACAGGGAAAGGTATATCAACACCTTCTTTTTCAAACCTTGTATGAATCTCTTTAATAAATTCATGTATAATTGGATTTTGATCTCCATATTTATTTCCACGAAAATAAACAGCAAGATCTATACTTGATTCACCAAATCCTCTGAATTTGAATGATGGTTCAGCTTCTTTATTTACCTCGTCCATTTTTTCATGAATATTATTTGATACTTCTGTAATAATTCGCCCAACTTTCTCTAAATCAGAATCATAGGATACTCCAATTGGAATTTTTACTGAAAAGCTTGGATCACCACTGTCATAATTTTTGATTATTGCGGAAGATAATTTAGTATTTGGTATGTGTATAATATTATTTGACCTCTCAAGCATCTTGGTATTACGCCAAGTAATATTTTGTATATATCCCATCTCACCAGAGTCTAAACTAACAAAATCTCCTGGCTCTACCTTTTTACTTAACAATATGTGCAAACCAGAAAAAACATCAGATAAAGTATCTTTCAGCGCTAGTGAAACTGCGAGGCCACCAACGCCCAAGGCTGTAAGCATCGGTGCAATAGATATATTCAATCTATCAAATATGATTAATGACCCAATAATGTATACTGTTATGCGCACTATATTTGTAAAAATAGTTGTTGAAGGAAACCCCCCACCCTGTTTATTTGACCATATTTCCACAAGACCTACAATAAGCTTTGCAAAAACATGTGTAACAGAAGCTATAAATGAGATATTGATTATTTTACCAATAATATTTTTTAAATTTTCGGTGATATTTATATCATCAAAAACAATTGAAACACCTAACAAAAAAAACCAAAAAACTATTTGAGATTCTAGAGATGAAACAATAATGTCATCTCCGCTCCAATTGGTACGTTCAACTAATCTTTTTAATCTTGAATGAATTATTAATTTAAATAATAAACCAGCACAAGTAATTAATATGATAAAAAGAAGAGCTTCTAAAAATCTTTCATCAAGAAGGTTTGAATATCTAAAATATGGAAAATCCATCTTAATCAAATTTTACAGAAACTAATTTAGAGATACCTTTTTTTTCTTGTGTAACTCCATACATATAATCTGCAATTTCCATAGTTAATTTATTATGCGTTACAATAATAAATTGAGTCTCATCACAAAATTTTCCTAAAACTCGTGTGAACTTATGAATATTTACATCATCTAGCGGTGCATCGACCTCATCAAGTATGCAATAAGGACTCGGTTTCACCTGATATATAGCAAACAATAAAGATATTGCTGTTAGAGCTTTCTCTCCACTCGATAAAAGACGTAATGAAGTATTCCTCTTGCCAGGTGGCTGTGCATCTATCGCTATATCTGCTTCAAGAGGATCGGGGTCACCAGATAATCGAAGCGAAGCACTACCCCCCTCAAAAAACAAATTAAATAAATTTTCAAAATTAATTTTGATAAGATTGAATGTATCTTGAAACCTTTTTCTAGCAACTTTATCTATTTTTCTTATTGTTTCTCTTAAATTTTCCTCTGCATTTAGTAGATCATCACGTTGAATTTCTAATGTTTCAAGCCTCTCTACGGCCTCACTATGCTCATCCTGCACTGCCATATTTACAGGCCCAATATTTTCTATACTTTTTTGCATTTTCCTAATTTCTAATTCCAGCTGCTCCTCGGAACTATCAATCACTAAATTGTTGGGTATTGTGGTATTATATCTTTCAACAATCCGCTCTTTTATAATATTTATTTTCTGCTCAGTCTCATTTGCCTCTAATTCAGCATTCTTTAAATCCTCTAGAATTTTTTCTCGGTTAGTTTGTTCATTAGATATACGAGCTTGCAACTCTTCAATATTCTGATAGGTTTCTTTATATACTGAATGTTTAAGATCTAAAATGGAATTATGTTTATTGATTTCAGCGGTAACAACATTTAATTCTTTTTCAGTTTCAATAATATCTTGCTCTAGTTTTTTATGTTTCGATTGTAAATCCTTAATCTCGTCTTTAATCCTTTGTTGTCTAGATTTCAATTCATTTGATGTATCTTTACCAGATTTTCTTTTAAAATTTAATTGATCCCTTCTAGATTCAAGCTCAATGAGTCTTATTCTGATATCTTGCAGTGAATTTTGAAAATCATCTTTTTCTTTTCTAAAACCCATCATGACATTATTTGCCTTCTCAACTACAGCTTCATGTTTTTGAAGTTTATCATGGTATTTTTTCATTTCAGGCTCAAGTGATTTAAGAGATTTTTTTGCTTGCTCTAAATCTAATTTTGATAGTTTTAAATTATCTTTTGATAAATTGAGCTGTTCATCATTTTGTGACATCAACATCTGGACCTTAAGTATTTTCATATCAATATCAGATATATTTTCACGATATTCATCTAACTTTATAGACAATTTCTCTAATTCAACTTTCTTATTTTTAGTCCTCTTTGATATTTCAGAGAGTTTCTTTTCAATATCTTTTTCTTTATCCAATCCTCCTATTAATTGAGAATTAATATTTTCTAACTTTTCTTTTCGTCCAATAACATATCCATGCTCCGAATACTGTCTGTTTTTAAGAACAAGGTTATGTCCATAGTATGCACCATTA
>CAZPIF010000158.1:0-4396 GCA_964586565.1 uncultured bacterium | reverse complement strand
CGGTGTAGAGACAGCTCTTATTAGTAAGTTTGGACATAAACCAAAAATGAAAAATAAAAATGCATCATTTGATATATTTTTCTTTTTTGATTTGGATCACTTCTTGCGGTAACAAGCCCACATTGATTGAAAGGGAGATCATATCTGAAAAAATAAGTGCATTTAATATCCTAAGCGACAATCATGATTATTTACATGTTATGATGGGGGAGTATGATGGTAATAAGCAAGAGGCCTTTGATAAATTTAATGGTATTATAGCAATGGAAGATAATTCAGAGCTACTACCAATTAAAAAGGCTCTTAGAAGAATAACAAGCGTTAATAAAGATAGTTTACTTGTAAATAGATTAGATGCGTTAGTTGATTATTATCAATCAGGATTATCAATACAGATAGAAGCAATATTTAAAGGCTACGGTCACAACGTCCCATTTGAAGGCAAATCAGCATTAATTGTTTATGACAGTCTAACTTTTAAAAGTAATTAAAAATTATCTCTTAGCATTTTTTTAAGCTCAGACTCGTGCATTTCTTCCGCTGCTATTTGGGTTCTTGCAAACTCTTCAAGCATTATAGATTGACCTTCTACGCTCTTTAGCAATTCATAATAGGATTTTACTGCTTCCTTTTCATGCTCTAAACATTCATTTAAAATATCCTCTGTTGAATGTTTATGAGTCTCGAGCAAATCACTAATTTTTAAGGTAGGATGCTCACCGAGACTGGTTATATGTTCACCAACAAGCTCAGCATGGGTTAGAGATTCTTGTGCTTGTTCTCTTAACCATTGTACTACCGATAAACGATAGGGACCTTGTACCATGAATGCATAATGAGTGTATTTTACAACTCCAGCTAATTCATGTTCCAGTATCTGATTAAGTGATTCTAGCACTTTATCTTTTTGCATTTGTACTCCTTTACTTCTTTAATATCATGTTTGTTCTAATTATCAAAATTAATGTTATAAAGTGATATATTTCTATACATGTAAATATAATTTAATCATAATCCATAACCTTTGTTTCGGTCAATCTATATTTTAATTTATGCCTAAGATTTAGATAACTATTTTAATCATGAGTATTTCCAAAAGACAACTAGAAGAAAGAAAAATGCGGCAAGAACGCATTCTTGCTGGAGCTCTTACTGTTTTTAAGGATAAAGGTCTAGATGGTGCAACCATGGATGAGATAGCAAATGAATCTGGTTTTGGGAAGGCAACCTTATACTACTATTTCAAATCGAAAGAAGATGTATTTTCTGCAATTCTAGAAGATGGTTGGGAAAAAATATGGCACTCTCTTGAACCAATTATAGCAAGGCAGGATTCACCAAGAAAAACATTTGTTAATGTATTAATAAAAATAGCTGAAAATGCACAAGACCGACCTGGACTATTTGAGTTTCTTTTTAATGTTCCCAAGGTTATTAAACTAGATAATCAGCCATGGAAAGACTATCAGGTCCGTTTATATACAGTGATTCAAGAACTATTAGAAGATGGTGTTAAAAAAGGTGAGTTCCCCAAGGTTAATCCTCAATTGATGTTTAAAGCCTTAGGAGGATTGTTTATGGGATTAGTCTTCATGGGTGATAGAAAAGAGCCTGTAACTGATAAAGATGTTGAGAATCTATTAAATGAGCTTATTACTGATCCCAATCTGCATAGCTAAGTATAATTTTAAGTTATAAATAAATAGATTTATTAGGGCAATAAGAGGTTACTTTTTGTTAAAGTTAAAGCCGAAATGGATTCAATCTTGGGCCAAGATTTATAGAGATGGTGGAATAAGATTACTGCTGAAAAATAAGGGCTGGAAAGTAGTTGTGATTTTCTTTGCTTTTTATTTAATAAGAGATGGCATTTTGTACATTCTGATTCCTTGGTTAGGTTATAGCCATTTTAGTTCTTGTTTTTAAAAATTAACGTCTTTCCGTATTAATTTATAAAAAATACTTTTGATAATAGAAATATTTAACACATGCAGAAATAAGAAGGTTTTTATTCCTTTAAAATTTGTTCAATAAATCATCTAAATTAGAGTACCTAGCGCAAGAAAGGGTACTACATACAATAATGTTTTGAGTTTAAATAGGTATACACTAATGAGGAGATTATCTTAAATAGATCTAATATATTCATTAATCAACGATTCTTCCTAAACGACGATATTTTTCTTTATATTTTTCCCAGAGGTTTTTTTGACGATCTGTTAAATCGACTTCACGACCTTGGATGAAAGCTTTTACAGGATTTGTTATTTGAGTTAGTGGTTCGTTATCCGCTATAAAAAATGTTGCTTCCTTTCCAGGTTCAAGCGAACCTACTCTATTATCAATACCCAATATTTCAGCAGCAGATAAAGTAATCGATCTCAAAGCTTGATTTTTTGTTAATCCCCATGTTGAAGCTCTCATGGCTTCATCCGGTAGGGTTCTGACATGTCCATCCATGGGGTATCCAGGATCTAAAGAAATACAGAAATGAACCCCAGAATTCTGCAATAAACTAGGGATTTTATAAGGAAGATGAATAGGTTCAAATCTACGTCTAGGTGTTACTTGCACACCTAAAAGGATTACAGGAATATTATATCTTACCAAGAGTTTTGGGTTCAGCCAAGCATCTCTACCACCTACCATAACAATATTTAAATCATTTTCACTTGCCCAATTTACAGCTGCTTCAATTTGGCGAATATCATTTGCTTTAACATGAATTGGCTCTTTGTGTATAACAAATGGTATCATAGACTCTAATCTTAGGTCTGTTTTTTGTCTGTGTTCTGCTTTTCTTTCTTTAGCATTGCGCCTCTGATGATATGCGCGAACATTTCTAATTAAATTATCTAGATTTCTAATTTCTTTATGGTATTTATCTAACTGGGCTTTTTCATTTTTTTTTGTTTTTCCGCTGTAGTCAATATACATACTGGGCCAGTTTATATTTAATGCAGATGGATGTTTAATAGTGGCATCCTCCCATGTCCATCCATCCAGTGCCATTACAGATGACTGCCCTGGAACTCTTCCAGAAGAGGGGGCAGAGTTCACAACTAATATGCCATTTGATCTAGTCACTGGGATAAGATCAGAATCAGGGTTATATGCTACATTAGCTCGAACATTCGGATTGATATCTCCAGTTTCAGAATGATCATTGGTCTGTTTTACAGCAGATATTTCAGTAAGCCCGATTCTTGTGTAACCAGCAATATATCCTGGTACTACATGTTTTTCATATATTTCTAATATATCGGTTTCAGGAGATGCCTGAATCTGTTCATCGATAGTAATGATTTTCCCTTCTGCAAATAGCATGTCATAGCCTTCTAAGACATCCCCAGATACTGTATGTAGTGTACCCCCACGCAGTAATATTGGTCTTTTTTGATCAGAGCCAGGCAACTGTTCATTTGCATGCAAAGCTGAGCTAGAAAAAAGTAAGATTATAATGATATTAGTCAATTGGATATATCCATATTATTTAGTTCAAGATCATTCATTAGACAGCCATTTTTATGTTTGGGTGTAGCGCTATTTGGTTTCATTTCTTTTCCAATTGATGGAGCATTAGATAGTAGTATTTTTTGAATAAGGTTTTCTCTTTCGGCTTTATCTCTTTCCTCAAGCTGTGCATTATCATCCACTGACCAATATCGAGTACCATCAATCCAAGTTTCTAAAACTTTAGAGTATATAGATAATGGAGGTCCATCCCATATTACAAAGTCAGCATCTTTACCTTCCTCTAATGACCCTACCCATTTATCAATTTTTAATTGTTTTGCAGGATTTATTGTAACAAAATGCAAAGCTTCTTCCTCTGATAAGCCTCCATATTTTACAGCTTTCATTGCTTCTGTGTTCATCCGCCTTGCAAGTTCATCATCATCGGAATTAAATGAAACTAGAACATCGTTATTTGCCATTAGTGTTCCATTATATGGGATTGCATCAATAACTTCATATTTATACTGCCACCAATCTGAAAAGGTAGACGCTCCTGCGCCATGCTCTGCGAGTCGCTCAGCAACTTTATAACCTTCAAGCACATGTTGGAATGTTGCAATTGTAAAGCCGAAATCTTCAGCTATTCTTGTCAACATCCATATTTCATCTTGACGATACGAGTGGCAATGTAGTAGTCTTTTTCCTTCAAGTATTTCCGCAAGAGCTTCAAGTTCGAGGTCCATTCTTGGTGGAACTTTCTTTTTCTGAGCTTTAGAATTTCTTTGATAGGTTTTATGAAGGTGTCTATAGTCTTGAGCAGCTCTGAAAGCATCTCTTATAACTTGTTCAACACCCATTCTAGTTTGCGGATATCTACCAGTACCTTCCCAATTAGCTTGTTTTACATTTTCACCAAGAGCAAATTTTATTCCTTGGG
>CAZPIF010000157.1:0-4412 GCA_964586565.1 uncultured bacterium | reverse complement strand
TATTATAAATCAGGAATCATACACACTCACAAGAAGAGATGACTGGTGGGGCCAGGATGATAGATCAAATAAATACATGTATAATTTTGATAAGATCACGGTTAATGTAGTGAAAGAAAACCCTGCTCTGCAGTTTGAAAAAATGAAAAAGGGTGAGTCTGACTTTTTTGAAATTATGAAGCCCTCAATGTGGGTAGATGAAACTGACTTTGAAGCGACCAAAATGGGATGGATACAGAAGAAAAGAGTACACTCTAAATCTCCTGCAGGAACCTGGGGATACGCATTTAACATGCGTAAGTGGCCTTTCAATGATAAAAGATTAAGGTACGCATTTTCCTATCTTTATGATAGAGATAGATTTAATAGAGAAATCTTGTATAATGAATACACACCTATTAATAGTTTATACAGTGGCAGTGAATATGAGAATCCAAACAATGTTAAATATGAGTTTAATCCTGAAAAAGCTGTAAAACTACTTGAAGAAGCTGGTTACAAAGAAAGAAACAATGATGGTTTTCTTATCCATGATGAAACAAAAAAAGTCCTAAGCTTTACTATTGAAGTAAATAAATCCATAGACTACAGAGTCACACCCATGCAGCAGATTCTTAAACAATATGGTGTAGATATGCAGATAAAGTTTATTGACAGGACTACTCGATGGAAAAATCTAATGGATAGGAATTTCACAATCGACTTTGAAGCCTGGGGTGGACTAATTTACCCTAATCCGGAAACGGGATATAAATCTAGCCTAGCGGATCAAAAAAATAATAACAATATATATGGGTTTAAGAGTGAGAGAGTTGATGAATTGCTTCCTATTTATGATACAGAATTTGATCATAAAAAAAGAGTTCAAATTATTCAAGAGATTGATAGTATAATCACTGAATCTCGCCACTCAGCATTGGGTCTATCACGCGAGCCTCCTATAAGAATACTTTATTGGGATAAATTTGGATATCCTGACTATATGTTATCTAAATACGGTGGCAGATCAGAGGATATTTTATACAACTGGTGGTTTGATGATGAAAAAGCCAAAGCCCTCGAGGATGCAATGAAATCTAATCTTCCTCTTAAAATTGGCAAAATGAATCACACCTTTTGGAAAGACCTTTAAAATTCTATACTGACCAAATAGTAGGATAAAACTTTGGTAACCTACTTCACAAGGAGGCTTCTTCTAATGGTCCCCACTTTTTTGGGCTCAACCATTCTTGTGTTTACCATACTTCAAATTGCGCCAGGTGGCCCTATTGACAGAGCGATTATGGAACTGCAGATGGGAGGGGCAGAGGCTGGTGCAGCATCATCTGGAGAGTTAGGTGGTAGTGTGCTCCCTGAAAGTGCGCTAAAAGAGCTAAAACGCTTTTATGGTTTTGACAAACCCATATATCAGAGATACTTAATATGGTTAGGAGTCTGGCCAAGAGAGATCAAACACAGAGAAGTTTTGTTTCAAAAAAACACAACTGTAGTTGATAAAAGAGTTGGTAAGCGTGATGGTAAATTATGGAAAGTTTCTATCGAAAATGCTGGGAATGGTAATCTCATTGTAAGGGAGCTTGATGGCTCAATAAGCAAATTTTGGAATGCAACTGTAGATAGTATGAAGTCAGATGGGTCTATAACTGCAGTTGTTTTCCAGAGCGAATTTTCTGGTATACTTACAGGTAATCTTGGAAAATCATATATCTATGCTAAACCCGTAACAGAGGTAATGGCTCCAAGATTTAGGATATCTTTATTATTGGGTCTAACAGGTATTATTTTATCATATCTTGTTTGTATACCACTAGGTATAAAAAAGGCAATGAACCATGGGTCTGCTTTTGATTTCAGTTCGAGTGTGATAATTTTCATTGCCTACTCAATACCCGGGTGGGCACTGGGCGGTGTGTTGTTAGTTTTACTTGGTGGAGGTAGTTTTCTTGATGTTTTTCCACTTGGGGGTCTTCACTCGCCAAAAGAAATATGGGACCAGATGTCTTTTTTCCAGAAAGTCATTGATCAGGTTCATCATATGATTCTCCCTATTATTGCCTGGTCTATCAGTAGTTTTGCAACATTAACAGTTCTTATGAAAAATGGTTTATTAGAAAATCTTAGTCAAGACTATGTAAGAACAGCATTTGCAAAAGGTATTAGTGAGAAAAGGGTAATCTGGGCTCATGCAATTCGAAATAGTGTTATACCTATAGCCGCAAATATAGGTCACCTTATTGGAGTAATTATTGCGGGATCATATTTCATTGAAAGGGTATTTAACATAGAAGGCTTTGGTAAACTAGCATTTGAAGCAGTTCTACAACGTGACTATCCAATTACACTCGGCTTCCTTGTTATCGTTGTTATTTTGAGGCTCCTTGGAAATATAATTTCGGATTTTACTTTAGCATTAGTTGATCCAAGGATTAGGTTTAAATAATGTCTGAAACCGAAGCACAAGTTCTAATCAATGAATCCATTTTACAAAAGAGGTGGAAAAAATTTAAAACACTCAAAAGAGGTTATTACTCTCTCATTATTCTCTCTGTTTTATATGGAATTTCGTTCTTGCTGCCGCTATTGATTAATAACCGTGCTCTATTAGTTAAGTACGATGGTGAATATTACTTTCCAGTATTTTCAGGGTATATTTCTGGTGATAAATTTGGTCAAGATGTTCCTGGGGAGGCAAGATACAGAGAACTCAGAGATCAATTTATTAATCAGGAAAATGATGATAGTTGGGTTTTGATGCCACCCTATCCCTATTCACCCTTTGAAGATATCACCACTGAGGGTAATAAAATGTATGAGCCACCATCAAGAAAACACTGGCTTGGTACGGATAATACTGGCAGAGATGTATTCGCAAGGCTTTGTTATGCGTTTAACATATCAATTTCATTTGCTCTAATACTGACAGTCATAAATTATATCATAGGTGTACTTATTGGTGGAGCGATGGGGTACTTTGGTGGGAAATTTGATTTATTTTTTCAACGAATAATTGAGATATGGTCAAGTCTTCCAATGTTATTTGTTATAATCATACTCTCATCCATATTAAAACCATCATTTTTATTATTAATAGGCATATATACACTCGTGAATTGGATTAGCATGACCTATTTAATGAGGGCAGAATTTTACAGAGAAAAATCAAGAGCATATGTTGCAGCAGCATTGAGTATGGGACAGTCTAATTTTAAAGTTATGTTTAAGCATATACTGCCAAATTCTCTTGTTCCGATAATTACTTACTTTCCATTTGCAGTGGTTGCTGGTATAACAGCTCTGGTTGGATTGGATTATCTTGGGTTTGGTTTGTCACCTCCAACTCCTTCCTGGGGTCAAATGTTGGATGTGGGACTACAGAATATCAGAAAATGGTGGATGGTCTTTTCTCCGGTAACAGCACAATTTCTAACACTGTTGTGTATTGTATTTATTGGTGAAGGAGTTCGAGAGGCATTTGATCCAAAAGTTTACTCGAGGCTGCGATGAGTGATAATAAACTTTTCGAAATAAAGAATTTAAAAACATTCTTCGAAACTGAAGCTGGTACTGTAAAGGCTGTTAATGATGTATCATTTGATATAAACAAGGGAGAGGTTCTAGGTATTGTCGGTGAGTCAGGATCAGGAAAATCTGTTACCTCATTATCAATTAATCGTTTGATCCCAAACCCGCCAGGTGAAATAGTATCAGGCGAAATTATGTATAACGGAAAAAATTTACTTGAATTAAGCTATGAAGAAATGAGAAAATATAGAGGCCGCCACATATCTATGATTTTTCAGGAGCCTATGACATCCTTAAATCCAGTTCTGAGAGTAAAAAATCAGATGAATGAGGTATTAGTGGAGCATGAGGGATTAACAAATGATGAAGCAACAGTCAAAAGTATTGAGATGCTACAGGCTGTGGGCATTCCAGAGCCAGAGCGAAGAATCAACGATTATCCTCATCAATTCTCTGGTGGTATGCGGCAGAGAATAATGATTGCAATGGCACTGCAATGTAATCCGTCATTGCTTATTGCAGATGAACCAACCACTGCACTAGATGTTACAATACAGGCGCAAATATTAGATCTAATGATGGATCTGAAAGACTCTAGAGAAGATGCTGCCATCCTACTAATTACCCATGATCTGGCGGTTATCGCTGAGACGTGTGATAGGGTAATTGTAATGTATGGTGGTGTTATACAAGAGATTGCATCAATAGATACACTTTTTAAAAACCCACTACATCCGTATACAAGAGCACTTATGGAATCAATACCCAAAATGGACAAACAATCGAAACGCTTAAAAGCGCTAAAAGGTATGGTTCCATCTATATTGGAGCTCGGTGAGGGATGTAAACTTTGTACACGTTTTGATCCAGAAGAATGCGCCTGTGGCGGA
>CAZPIF010000156.1:0-4430 GCA_964586565.1 uncultured bacterium | reverse complement strand
TTATTAATATCTTCACAAGCAAATAAAAGAAAAAAGAAAGAAAATATTAATTGAAACATGATATTTTTAGGATGGGCTATGTTATAAACCTATACTCGTCAAATATCTAAATACTTAATGAGTTTTGAATAACTTTTTAATATTGTTAATTAATGAATTCATAAAATCATTTCTTATCAAGATTCTACTTCCACAGTTTGGACATTTTGACAAAAAACTAACATATTCTACTAATTTTGCTCTTTGCCAATTATGCGAGCATGATAAACACTTCATTTGAAATCCATTAGTTAATTATATATAAATCTATCACTAAACATAAAAATAAAAAAATGGCCCTAAAACTTTGATATGAATAATTATAAATTTTTACACTAAATCTTAAAAATAGATTTTCTGAGAAGTTTTATTATGAATTTAATTGTTGTTACTATAATCGTTTGCCTTATAAAAGGATTTGAATGAAAGTAGATTGCTCTTTTTAAAATTACTTTTAATTGTTCTTTATTTATAATTACAAATAAATAAATATATCTAATGATGTATAGAGTAAATATTGTAATGAAAATGTACAAATAAATCATTTTTTAAATCCAAAAAACCACGGCAAAATTAATTTTGCCTGATTGGCCCAATCTAATTCTGTATGGGATTTCCCATCTGCTATCCAAAACATCAGGTCATTATTTGGAAATTCTTTTTGCTTTAACATATCAATAAATTTATTTACCCCAGGTTGAAGCTCCGCATCCAAATCTTTGGTCCCATTCACAACTGCAATTTTTAATCTTTTTGGAAGATCTTGGTTTTTTATTGAATCTATATAATTGAAATCTTTGTATTGGAATGCTGGTGACAAACATGCAACCATTGAAAATGTAGAGCCCATCTCCCAACCAAGGAATAATGAAATAAGACCTCCGTATGATGCACCCATAGTTCCAATTTTATTATCATTAATGGAATATTTAGTTTTTAATATTGGTATCAATTCACTTGCAAGTGCTTTTCCATAATTAGCTCCTCCAAGGTGCGGACTATAATCAACTGTTCTGTTATTTGTATTTCCTACACCGACCATAATTATAGGGTTCATATTATTAGATTTTAATAAATCAGTAGCAGACTCGTCAAGATGCCATTCATTACCAGAAACAGATGCTCCGGGGAAAAACACATTTTGGCCATCGTGGAGGACTAATAAAGGATATTTAGTATTTTTTTGGTAATTAGTAGGTAACCAGACAAATACCTCTCTTTTATCTTCAAGTATTTTGGAAATGTAAACATGTTTGTAAACCGTACCAGTTATATCTTCATCTTGATATAAAACCGCTTTAGAAAGGACAGGATTGTTGCAAGAAATAAACGTCATGATCAAAATAAAATTAAAAATTAATTGATAATTATAATGATTATTCTTCTTCAAGGGAATCCATTTTTATGTAATTATACTCTCCTCTACTCTTTCTATGTTGTTCAGCTTCAAATATGATCTTACTGGCCATAGCCTCTGCTACATCATCGCTAATTTGCTTATTAGAACGAGACTTAGTATTTCTATTTGAATAAATACTTCCTAATAACAACAACCCAAAAATCAAAGATGCATAATATTCTTCAATATAAATCATGAAAATAATATTAAAAAATAGAATTAAATGAAAAACACTAACAACTTTAGGGCTTGTAGGATTTTTAAGCCAATCCATAACTATTCCTGAATTCTTTATAAAAAATCATTAATTAAAAAAATTTTAATAAAAATGTAAAAAATTGTTATCCAAAAATAAGAGTTATCAATATTCCAATATCGATATTATTTAGGACATCATTATCATCCATGTCTGCGGAAATCTTGCTACAATCATCTTGACTTTCTTCATCAATATCTAAAAGAAGACTAATTAAATCAAATATATCAATAATTGGTTCGTCATTGATATCAAAACTTGAATCTAAATTCCCATTGATAAAGCTAGAAAGGTTTTCATTGTTACATCCATCACAAATATCACCCATACCATCAAGATCACTATCAATTTGTTCTGGGTTATAGTGCTGTAGACAATTATCATACATATCGTAAATATCATCTACATCTTCATCCGCAGTAATATAGTTTATAGTATTATACGCATTTATCCTTCCCCATCCATGATATTGATCCCACCCTAAAATATCCTCTGTGGGTGAGCCTACAGTGTCTTGGGATGAATTAATCATAATATCTTTTATCTGATCAGGTGTTAATTGTGGGTGTATTCCGAGCATTAAAGAAGCTAATCCTGCAGCATGTGGAGTAGCCTGTGAGGTACCTGACCAATACCACGAATAATTAATATCTGAAAAAGGATTTAATCCATATATTATATTTCCTGGAGCTGAAATATCTATATGGTTCCCAAAATTACTTCCACCACCCCATGAAAATGGACTGCATCTAGAGTCATCAGTATCTGTAGCACCTACTGCTATTGTATTATTATACCCAGCAGGATAGTATGTTGTATTATTATTTGCATTCATCATACACGCAAAAATCGTTGTCCCTGCTTCATATGCATAATTAACAGCAGTTTCCATAGAACTTGAGTAGCTAGAGCCACCGACAGACATGTTTAGTATTTTTGCACCATGGTTAGTAGCATAATAAATAGCTGCAGACCACCAAGAATAATAACCAGAATTTTCAGAGTCCAAAATTTTTAAACTCATAAGCTTACAGTTCCAGTCCATACCAGCATATCCAATCGAATTATTTCCAGTTGCCCCAACGATTCCCCCGACATTAGTCCCATGACCGTGATCATCAATCGGATAATTATCTTGATTAGCGAAGTCCCATCCATTTAAATCATCAATATACCCATTAGCATCATCATCAGAGCCATTTGTCTCTTCCATAACGTTTACCCAAATTCTATTAGAAAATTCTGGATGATCAAGCTTAAGCCCAGTGTCCAATATACCAACTGTAACATCCGAAGATCCTTGTGTTATACCCCATGCCCTTTCCATATCTATATCTGCATCTACAGTTCCAGGGTGCCAGTCTGGATATGTACCATTGTTTTCCATTGACCATTGACCATAGTAGTACATATCATCAGGGGTAATTCGTGAACTACCTCCAAATCCTTTATAGTCAGGCTCAATAGATATCAAGTATCCTGTTTGAAGATATAAATCAATTATTTTTGGGATATTCTGCTTTTTTTCAAATGAAAAAATATAATAATCTCCTAATTCGAACTTTTTATAAAGGTGCTGATTACCTTTATACTTTATAAATAATCTAGAAATATCAGTACATATTAACTGTCGATTCAATTTATCAATTTGATTGTATCCAGTTATTGCTATATCATTATCTGTTTCTATTTGATTAAAAGATATATTATCCATGGCTTTGACAATAATTCGTTTTTCATGAAAAACAGAATGTTGTTCATATATTTTTCCAAAAAGATCACAATTAAAGATATAATAAATTAATATTAGTAAATATGTTAGGTAATTTGTATTCATTAGAAGTCTATACTCTTAGGTTTGAAGTGATATTAATATAGGTTAGTTACTAGTCATAATTATTAAAGCAGCTGTACATATGCCAAATCCATTTGCAACCATGTCTTTAAGGCTAAAATAACCATTTTTACCTCTCTTATCATTAAGTTCTTTAAAAAGACCCGCAGAAAAACTAAGGCTCGAAGATATGGGCAGGGCTGAGACTTCACTATTTCTAAATTTATTAACAAGCACATATTGACATCCTAGTGACACTAAACAACTATAAAGATAATGTTGAAGCTTATCTATAGCGATCCATTGATCATTGGGGTGATTTTTAGTAACCGATTTAAAGTTAAGAGCGTATGGATTATTAACAGGTTGAGGTAGAACTTTGTTTATATTATTGCTATAACATATAGTAATAAATAAAATTATAATTATTGTCCTTAAACTCATATGTTAATTTTTAAATTAAGTAAGATCCAATATGTTTTTAAACTACTCATTTCTAATATAATAAATCTTACGGAACAAACTAAAACCCAGGCAATTAAAAGCAATGTCAAAAATTTTATTACCCCAACTCTCACGAGCCCAGGAATAAGGTAAAAAAAGTTCTGTAGCCTCCCATATGAATGAAATTATCAATGCATGTATCATTTGAACTTTTTTAAACAAAGATAAAATCCCATACTCAACAAAATGAACAATGCTATATTTATTTACTGGATCACCTAATAAAGTAGTAGGTTCATAAAACCTAAATAGCCAATAATCTGTATCCTTTTTTACACTAGGTTGTTGAGGTAAAACAAAATTTAAAACAGTACTAACTATAAATACATAGGTAATTTTCTTCATCATATTTTTCTGAAAAACCAAACTAGTTATTATTCAATACTCGAATATACTTA
>CAZPIF010000155.1:0-4443 GCA_964586565.1 uncultured bacterium | reverse complement strand
ATTATACTATGAAAATAAAAATATTAATTACACACATGATTTTGATAGGCACCCTTTGGTCACAAGATGATGATCTTGATTTGGATGCTATGTGGGACAACACTGTATGGAATGATATTGAAAATGTTGCTGATGCAGGGTATGAAGTAGAAAAAGTAACTGCAGTGGCAGGAGTGCGTGGAGCTGAAGCTGAAGATGAAGCATTGCATCATCTTTACTACAGACAATCAATGAAAGGTCCCAGTAAGGTTGCACTGAATAAAGCACTAGGGAAATTACTTAATACACTAACTGCTCTTAAGGAAAAAAGTCCAAGTCACGAAAAAATTCCTGAGGTCACACACTATGTAATTCAGATATATAAAAAGCTAGAAGACAATTCAAAAGCAAAAGAATATGAAAAAGAACTACTAGTGATTGCTCCTGAATCAAAGTGGGCTAAGTATTACAAATAATTTATTGTTACGTAAAGTATATAAATAAAAAAGCCCCTAGAATGGGGCTTTTTTATTTATATACTTTTTTATTTCCTTCGGGATCAACCAATATCCAACCTCCCCCCGGCACTTCATTCCTAACAATTCCTTCACCTCTTAAAGATCCATCAGGATACCAAAACTTTGCTCTTCCTCTTGGTATTCCATTAACATAGTTAATACGCATTTCTTTTTTACCATTCTCATACCACTGTATCCATGGACCATTCTCTTTACCATTTGCATACTTGATTTTAAGTGATTTTTTCCCATTTGGATGCCACTCTTTATACCAACCATCAGGGTCTCCATTTATAAATTTTGCTTTAAGCGCCTTCTTACCATTCTCAAACCATTCTGTATATTTACCGTCTTCTTTGCCATCTATGTAGAATCCCATTATAGATTTACCGCCATTCTCATACCATTCTTTGTAATCATCTACATACTTATCTTTATCAAATGTTGCAATCAATTCCCTATGTCTGTATGCACCATCATCATACCATTGCTCAAATTTTCCGTGCTTCCTTCCCTCTTCAAAATGTCCAATCATTATGGGCTGACCAATAAGATTTAATGTTTGCCATAGACCGTGCCTTATACCATCTTTGAACTCACCAGTTAATAAACCTATATCTAATTTTTTTATTACAGGCCCCGTATAAGCCACATTATCAAGATAATAAATCCCTGCAAGAGAGTCAAGATATCCCCATTCCACAGCCCTAGTACTATCATTTTGCATATCATCTTGCGCACCTGGGTAAGATAAAAATATGATTATGGTTAGAAATATTTTAGCGTAGCTCAACATATTACTTATTTATAGTTTGTAAGTAACGACAAAGTTAAAAAAAATCGAGAAGTTTACTAAAAGTAAAAATTGGGTTATTATACATTTATTATAAGTTAACGATAGATTTATCTGTGTATTGGTTTTTTTAAAAATTTATGACTTAAGTCTGTATGTCCTTATTTCAAACGCTGATAAAGAAATGATATATTCCTTTTCGATTTTAATTTTCTTACCAATATCATTCCATTCTAATAAATCACACTCTATAATTTCACCACTAAATTGTATAATGCCTGTTGACTTTTTTCCATGTGTCTCAACAATTCGAATGATTAATTGGTCTAACCTTTCTGCTTTTTTGATTACAGATAACTCTAGACCATCTCCAATCACTTTGAGTGGAACCTTAAAATCTGATTTGAATCCTTCAAACAAGATTGGTTCTTGATTTAAACAATTTGATTCACTTATGACATCTGAACGAATTAAATCATTATTATGTGGAAAAAGACTATATGTAAAAGTATGAGCCCCCTGATCGGCATCAGGGTCTGGATTGCTTGGTGAACGAAGAAGATTTAAGTCTAATATATTATCATAGACCATATAACCATATTTACAATCATTCATTAGGGCAACGCCACTATCGTAATCAGATAAATCCGCATACTTATGACCAACAACCTCAAATTTTGCTTTATCCCAGCTTGTATTTCTATGTGTATTTCTCTTTACATAACCATATTGAATATCAAATGATGCATAATCTGATTTTATATTAATAGGAAAATGTACACGAAGCATTTTATGTTTCTCACCCCACAAAACACTTGTATCAAAATCAATACGTTTAGAATGCGGCTGGATGGAAATAACTTGATCTATTTTTGATACTCCAATCGAATAACAAAATTCAATTTTTGATATAACATTTCCATCATTTATTTGTGAAACCTTGGTTACTGCTCCTATTTCAATCAATGCATCCCTGTAAAAAAAGTCTATATCCCATGCATCCCAATTATTAGGTCGATCTTCATACAATGATAGAATATTTCCTGAATCAATTAAGAATTCTTTCCCGATTTCTTTATCATAGACAGAGATTAAAGCACCTTTACTATCAAACTCATACCGAATTAAATCATTTTCTAATATAAGATTATCTGAATTTTTGCATTCCAATAATTGTTTTTTACCTTTCTTAAAAGTTCTAATAGATATAGGATCAAGATTTACTGCAGCTAAAACATTATCATCTGTCTTTTGTAACTGAACCGGTTTTTGATTTTGATCTATTAATTCATACCCATGAAAACTTTCTGGAATCTTTACAGCACCCTTCCATTGATATGATAGTGTGTTAACCAACACAAATGAATCTGGATCTTTATCAAACAATATATTAGTGACCTTATTTAGTAGGATATCAGATCTCTTATGAGCCTCCTCATATTCTTTATGTGTAGTCTGATATACTAGATTTATACTTGAGCCCGGTATGATATCATGGAATTGATTAATTAGCAATTTTTTCCAAATATATTCTAATTCTTCAGCTGGATATTCTCTTAGCGCTACAAATGACCATAGCATTTCTACTGATCGTAGTTTCCATTCTAATTTTCGATTCTGTTTCTTAACCAGACCGTGTGTTGTTAGAGTCCCTCTATGAAGTTCAAGATATAATTCTCCGACCCAAGTTTCCAAATATCCTCTACGCTTATTAAGCCTTTTAAAAAAGTTTTTCGCTGTATCAAACTTTACTCTTGGCGAAGTTTCAAGATTTGACATTCTTCTGCCTAACTCTATATTTTCTGGTTTTGGTCCGCCACCACCATTACCAACTCCAAATAAGGATATAAATTCATCGAGCTTATCTTTTTCTTTAAAAGAAGTCTGAGCAGGTAACAAAAATTCTGTATCCAACTCACTGTTGTAAGTATTCTCAGGAGGGAAATGTGTTAATACTTCTGTTCCATCTATTCCACGCCAAATAAATGTATGATGAGGAAAATCATTAAACTGACTCCATGATAGTTTTTGAGTTAAAAAATAATTTACTCCTGCCTTTTCTAGAATCTGAGGCAATGCTGCAGAATAACCAAAAACATCAGGCAACCAGAGATTATCTACCTCAATATCAAACTCGGTCTTAAAAAAATTCTTTCCATAAAGTAGCTGCCTTACCATAGACTCACCACTAATCAAATTGCAGTCTGCCTCTACCCACATTCCACCCTGGACTTCCCAATTCCCAGATTTAACCGCTTTCTTTATTTTTTCATAAATCTGAGGATAGTGTTCTTTAATGAACTGATAGTGTTGTGGCTGTGATGCACCAAATATATAATCAGGATATTTATCAATAATCCTTAATTGTGTCGCAAATGTCCGCGCAGATTTCCGAATCGTTTCTCTAACTGGCCAGAGCCAGCCTGTATCAATATGTGCATGACCTATAGCTGAAACCATTAAATCAGAAGCTGAAGATGGCTTTTGCAGTTCTTTTTTTAAACAATCTCTAGCCCCTTTGGCATTATTTCGATCATCACAAAACTGATTGATGCAATCATTTAGAGCCCAAATTGCCCTGGAGCGTCTTATTGAAGTACCGTCTAGGCGTTTTACAAGACCCCATAAAATTCTAACATCAAGATATAGATGCCAGAGATCTACATCAAAGATTCCAATCCTAGCTTTTTCCATCTTTGCATCGAACCAACCATGTCGTTTTGGGCTATCTTTTTCTGGATCATTTTCTGTAAAGACCCCAAACAAAGAGTTTGCAGCTGCCTCTACCCATAACTCAACATGTTCACTTCCTATAGATGACTTGATAAGTTCAACTCTAGTACGAGCAAAATTTGGATCCCATATGGATGCATTCGTTATGCCTTGTAAAATTTCACCATCATGATTGTAGACTAATCCCTCTCCTGAGAAATCTAGATTAGCGGCAACAGTCTTCCCAACCCAATCGCTGGGTACATCTCCCTGAAGATGGAACCATGCACTTTCCCATTTTTGCCCCCAACAATCTCCTTCAACTATAGATTTGTATTCCAATGACAATCGGTTTTCAAATTTTATTGGCTCCTTTGACCACCCAAATTGCGCACTTAAAATTCTCTCGTCATATATAAACATACTAGGCAGACGAGCATA
>CAZPIF010000154.1:0-4454 GCA_964586565.1 uncultured bacterium | reverse complement strand
TTTAATAAATTTTTCTTTTAACTCAACAATTATTCTCTTTGCAGTTTTTCCACCTACACCCGGTATTCTAGTCAATGCTTCTACATCTCCATCAATAATTCTTGATTTCAATTTTTTTGGTTCTATTCCGGATAAAATTGTAAGTGCAAGTTTAGGACCAATTCCACTAATGGAGATTAATAAATGGAAAGTGTCTCTTTCATCTAAATCAATAAATCCATATAAATCAAGAATATCTTCTCTTACATGTAAGTAGGTTAGAAGTTTTATTTCTTTATCTTTACCTTGGATTGATTCAATCCCATTAATTGACATATTTATCCTAAATCCGATATTCCCAGCCATTAACACTACGTGCGATAATGACTTATGTATTATTAATCCTTTTATTTGATCAATCATGGTATCTATTCTGATTAATGTAGCACAAACCAACAGCCATAGCATCAGAAACATCTAATGGTCTTGGTGGTTCTTTAAGTTTTAAAATTTTTGTTACCATATAAGATACTTGTTCTTTAGATGCTGCACCATTGCCACAAACAGACATTTTTACTTTCCTCGGAGCAAATTCATGCACTGTTATACTTGCTTGCGCTGCAGCAATAAGAATTGAGCCTCGGGCTTGCCCTAAAACCATTGCTGATTTTGCATTATTACTATAGAAAGTATCTTCAATAGCTAAAACTTGTGGTGAAAATTGATCAAGTAACTTGTTAACTTCCTTATAAAGGTAGTTCAGTCTAATTGGTAAACTATCTTTAGATTTTGGTCTTATTGTACCATATGCCTTAAGAGTTATCAAAGCTCTATTACTTTCAATAATGCTAAAACCAGTAATGCCAATACCAGGATCAATGCTTAAAACTTTCATTTATTTTCTCCAAAAAACAATGAATTAATTATAATCAAAATTTGAATAAAGTTTATTAACATCATCATTATCATCTAATACATCCAACAATTTCAGAGCAATATCTGAATCTTGTTTATCAAGTTTCTGGAAATTTTTAGGTACCATTTCTATTTCTGCAGATTTTATTTCATATCCATAAGATTCTATTTTATCTCTGATCTGCATTAAATTACTTGCTGAAGTCGTAACAATATAAAAATCTTTATTAATCGTAAAATCAGCTGCACCTGCTTCAATAGCAACTTCAAAAATATTATTTTCATCTCCTGTATTGGTAGATAAAATTATCTGACCTGCTTGATCAAACATCCATGATACACTCCCACTCTCACCAAGATTGCCATTAAACTTATTTAGTATATGTCTTATATCAGCAACTGACCTATTTTTATTATCCGTAATTACATTCATTAATATTGCTAAACCACCAGGGCCATATCCTTCATATATTACTTCTTCATAGATAACACCCTCAAGCTCACCGGTTCCTTTTTTGATAGCACGTTCTATTTTTTCAGATGGAATATTATTTGATTTCCCATTTGACACTGCCTTACGTAATCTTGGGTTTGCAGTTACATCCCCTCCCCCGAGGCGAGCTGATATAGTAATTTCTTTGATAATCTTCGTGAATATCTTTGCTCTTTTTTTATCTTGTGCACCTTTTCGGTGCTTAATATTAGCCCACTTACTATGTCCTGCCATAATTTTTTCTTATAATTATGAATTAATGAATCAAAATATCATTAATTATTTTTTTTATTCTCTGCATCTTGCTCAATTCTACTTTTCACAATCCAAACTTTCTTATAACCCTTTTTACCTAAAAACTGTTTTGATATTTCAGCATCATTTTTTGTTACATAATTACCATAACGAATTTTATAAAGCGGTGCATCAAAAACCATATATAGTGAATCAGGCAAAATCCTGCGTAATTTTCTTAATTCTTGGTTTGCTTCATCAACAGAAGAAGCTTCATAAATTTGCAATCTAAATACATCTCTCGTTGAGATACGAAGTGTTTTTAATGAATCAACTATATTTAATTGAGAAGTCCCAAATATTTGGTCTAAGACTTTAGGAGCATCAGGCATTTTATCTCTAACAGTACTCATATCAAACCAGTATAATGAATCTTGAGCTATTAAAGATCTGAAAATAATAAATGAAAAAAATATTTTTTTCATTTTAAGGGAAGCAATGCTTTAGTTTCAATCCAACCCTTCTTACCATCAATGAGTATAATTTCAGACCAATCATTTTGATAATTTGTGATTTTAGCGATAATACCCTCATTAATGATAAACAATATTGTATTTTTACCAGAATGAGGTTCTGAAAATGCATTGACAGAGTTTTCAACAATAACTGCAGATTTGGACATTTTTTTATAAAAATAACTATCAAATGCTATTAAATGGATGCATGAACCTAACATTATGAAAAAAGGCAATATCATTTTCAATAATCTAGTTATTATTAGGCTAGTATTTAAAGCCAAATACATCATAGAAATACATAAACATAGAATAGATCCAAAAAGGAACCATTCAGTTGTAGTCAAATATCCTCTTAAATTTTTATAAAATTCAAACAAGAACAATGTTTCTGGTAGCTCAATACGATCAATAATTCGAGTTTTGGCTATAGAAATATTATGCTTAACATCATTGTCTCTAGGATAAAATTCCATGGACTTATAATAGGCCCAAATTGCTTTACCAATATAATCTTTTCGAAAGTAAGCATTACCTAGATTATAGTATAGATTACCAGATTCATATCCAAGTTCAATAATAGCCTTATAGGATTCTATTGCATCATCATACCTACTATCTAGCATTGCATCATTACCTTTTGTAAAATAGGAATATTGTTCTTCACAAATACCTATCCCATTAAATAAAATAAAAATCAATAGATACTTCATTTTAATTCCTTGTCGATTAGAATCAGTATGGTTTTCATTTCTTTAATTGGATCTATATCTTCACCTTTTGCAATTGGAGAAAATTTAGCTTCGTCACAAATTACTAAAAGATCAATTAATCTAGCATACAACTCTAAATTAATTTTTTGATGTAAAATTGATTTTACTAAAGATATATCTAAATTTTTATTTGATAGGTTTAATTTATCTTGCATGTATATATAACAACTTGTACTTGCTAATTCATACGGGTCATTTAGATTTGGATTATTCAATAATTTAATAGATTTTCGAAGAGCCTTCCTCATTCTTCTACTTTGTTCTGTCGCTAACCGGTGACCAGTAAATCTTATTATTATAACTGGCACAATAATTATAAGTAATGAAATAGAATAAATGATTATAACGATGTATTTATCAAGTATGCTCTTATTTTTAAGGTCACTATCCTCAGTACGAATAAATCTTATATCTTGACCCAACAATTCTACTTCACGTTTTGTAAGACCTTCATCATATATTAATTTTTTATCATTCTTTTTTACATCTATAATTATGGGCTTGGTTTTTAATCTTTTCCACTCTTTTTTGATTGAATTAAAAAATGACATTTGCACATTCGGTAAAGTTATTTGACCGGCTTTTCTAGGGATTAATATATATTCCCATTTTTTTTCTCCTGTGATTTGATTTCTAAATCCATCTTTATTAATACTTTCTGTAGGTGGAAATGCCTCTATATCACTTGGGAAGTTGATTTGAGGTAATGAGAATAAACCAATATTACCTGTACCGGTTAAAGTAATAGTATATGAGATACCATTATTTGCAATTATAGCATTTGTATCAACTGATGTTTTAATAGCAAAATCTCCGACAGCACCCGTAAAATCAAAAGGACGTGGTTCTGGAAATAAATTAATAGTGATATTTTTTTCTTTGGAATTTATAATACGAGTTTTGGTCTCTGAAAAGAATGAATCAAAAAATGGATCAAAAAATGGGTCTCTACGGCGTTTCTTTTTTTTCACTTCTATTTTGACTCTAACATTTACAGATGGAATCCTATGTAGACTTGATGGCATTGGAAAGAGTGCTCTTTGACCTAAGTTTGCTACTTGATAATTCACACCATTGATATTAACTAATTGCGATTTATATTGTAATCTTTGTGGAGTAAATATCTCTTCAACCCAAAAGCCTTTAAACTCTGGCATTTTGAATTGATCAATTCCTGAGATTGAAACATCAACACGCTTATAAAGCTGGTAGGACAATGTAATCTGTTCACCTAGAAAAGCATTATCTTTGTCGATCTCACCAATTATAAAAACTTTTTCCTCATCAGAGCTAGATATATTACCTACTTGAATTTTTATTTTATTTCCACTAAAAACCTTATTTCCTGTAGTTACTTGCATTGATGGTATTACTAGAATACCGGTTCGTTTAGGAAGTAATTTCCAGGATAAAGTTTTAGCATTGGTCATTTTACCATTTATCCATTGAATATTTGTTTGTTGGGAAGGTCCACTAATTACATCAAAATCTTTGTATAAAGGATCTAAAATAACCTTGGGAAAATCATTACTACCAAATAATTCA
>CAZPIF010000153.1:0-4487 GCA_964586565.1 uncultured bacterium | reverse complement strand
TGGAGTATGAGCATAGTCAATTAGCACATTTACCTCTTGTAAGGTTTTGAATAATTCCATTCTTCCAGGGACTATAGGACATGCTTTAATACCATTTTGAATATTTATTTTTTTTTCACCTAGGGAATGAGCAACCGATACTGCAGTTAATATGTTTTCTGCATTGAAATTTCCAATTAAGCGAGAATTAATAAGGAAGTCTTCTTTATCATTGCTTATGCATCCATTGATACCAGAAATTGACATTTCTTGCTGTGTATAATTAAATGAAGACTTATTTTCCCCTAGGAACGATACAACTGGAGTAGTCGAAATATTTTTTATTTTTTGGCCATAGATATTGGAAGTATTTATTACTGAAATAGCAGTGCTAGGCAACATTTTAAAAAGTTTGAGCTTTGATTGAAAGTAAGCATCGAATGTTTTGTGATAATCTAGATGCTCAGGTGTTATGTTTGTGAATGCAGCGACATCAAAATTAATATCAGCTACCCTATCTTGATCAAGAGCATGAGATGAAACCTCCATAACAACATGAGAAAAATCTGCATCTCTAAGTTTTGAAAAAATATTTTGCAAGATTAGAGCATCAGGAGTTGTCAATGTTTCGAGATAATCTAAATCATCCGCAATCAGCCCCATTGTGCCTATCTGCGCAGTTTTGTGTCCAGCCTCTGTAAGAACAGACTTAATCAAAGAAGCTGTTGTCGTTTTTCCATTTGTACCCGTAATACCAATTACTGTAAGATCCCTTGAAGGATGCCCATAAAATTCTGCTGCAATTAATGATGCTGCTTTTCTTGAATTTGTAACTTTGATTTGAGGTACAGATAATTGTCCTAGATTCTTTTGATTTGAAATAACTGCACTAGCACCTGCTTCAATAGCATTATTAACATAATCATGTCCATCATAATTTTTTCCAGAAATAGCAATGAAGATATCACCTTTTTCTATTTCTGTTGAATTTGTTTTGATTCCAGTTATTGATATATCTGGTATGTTTTGCCCAGGCTCTAAAAGGTGCACTAAAGTATCTTGCAAACTTTTAATCATTTTAATCCTACAGTACATACAGTACCTTTATTAACAATAGTCCCTGGAGTAGGGTTTTGCCAAGAGACTTTACCGCTTCCTCTTAATTTAAATTTTAAATCATTTTGCTCCAATGTATGTAGTGCTTTTCGAATGCTAAGCCCTCTAATTTCAGGCACACTTGTCTTATTATGGAATCTAGTGATTGTGGATACTGCTGATAAATCATTTACAACTGCTTTTTCACTTTCTATTAAATATTCATTTTTACTGATATCATTATTGTATTTTTTTCTTTTTTTAGGTGGAGAGATACTATCATCCATATTAATAATTCTTTTCATCACTTTATTAAATGCAACCGCTGCACCTTCATTACCCCAGTGATATGGCTGTTTAGGTTCATCAAGCATAATGAAACCTAGTAATTGTGGGTTCTCATGAGGTAAAAATCCCACAAAGTTTGATATAAATTGTTTGTTTGAATATTTTCCCTCATGCCATTTTTGAGCAGTGCCTGTTTTACCAGCTATCTCCCATCCATCAATATTCGCATTTCTACCAGTACCATTAATAATGACACCTCTTAGCATCTTACGAATATCTTCTATAGTTTTTGAATCAGATATTTTCCTAATTACAGTTGGGTTTTCCTTATACAGAACATTCTCTTCATCATCAATTATTTGTTTAATTATTCTTGGTTTTAAAAGGTATCCACCATTTGCAATAGCGCAATAAGCAGTGGCTAATTGTATTGCAGTAACACCAACTTCATGCCCCATGGCAATTTGACCTAGTGAAACAGCACTCCAATTTTGAAATTGACTAAGTTTTCCGTGGACTTCGCCATTTAGAGTCACTCCTGTTCGTGAGCCAAAGCCAAAGTCTCTACTCGTTGTGTAAAGTATTTTTGGGCCCACCCTTTCAATCATTTTAATAATACCTATGTTACTCGAGTGATGAATAATTTGAGGTAAAGTCAGCATACCGTAGCCGTTTTCTTGCCCGTGATCTTTGATTTCTATCGTATAATATTTATAAACTCCATTTTCGCAATTAAATTCATCTTGCAAACTAATTATATTATTATTTAACCCCGAAACTGCAGAAACAACTTTATATGTTGAACCAGGTTCAAACTGATCTGTTATAGATTTTATCCGATGAAATTCCGGGTTTGTAGAAACAAAATTATTGTTGTTAAATCCTGGGGTTGAGGCCATTGCTAATATTTCACCGGTTTCAGGATCCATAATAATACCAGTAGCAGATACTGCTCTAGTCTTTATTTGCCTTTTTAGTAGCTCTTGTTCTAAAATTGATTGATATTCTAAATCAATAGTAAGTTGTATATTATTTCCATTAATTGGCAACTTGAACGGCATTCCATTTTTATGTTGTACTTTTCCACTCCATCCTTTTGTTTTGTAGATCCAACCAGGATCGCCTTTTAAATATTTATTAAAATCTTTTTCAATACCAGATATTCCTTCATCATCAAGATTTGTATAACCTAAAATTTGCGCTGCAATTTCATTATGCGGATAATATCTTCGGTATTTTCTTTCAATGTTGAGGCCTTGGACTGATGTCGTTTGAAGTGGACCTAATACTTCTCTTTGTATATTTCGTTCCAGATACTCAAATCTTGAATTCGAGTTTAATTTTTTTAAATATTTTTCCTTTTTTGAACCGGTACTTTTACTAATAATCTCTGCTAGTTCTATCTTATTTTTTACTTTAGAAGGGTTAACTGAAAGAGTGTAATGAATAATATTTCTTGTTAATGGTTTATTATGTCTATCAAATATGTTTCCTCGAACTGCAGGTATTAATTGTTTTTTCTGTGATTGTTTAATTACAACGTTTTGGTAATGTTCGCCATTAAGTACTTGTATTTGAAATAGTCTGGCGCAAAGGCTGATCCAAGAGATCAAAATAAAAAATGCTACAAATGTAATTCTTGTTCGATATTTTATATATGCTTTTGTCATAAGGATGATCTATATATGTTTTCTATCTTGATTCTTAAAGTTTCAGGTTCTGTGAAAACCATGCCAAGATCCTTCTTCGCCTTTTTTGCTATTACATCTGCACGATTTAAGGACTCAATATCATTTTTAATTTCATCGATATTATTTTGTAATTCTAAGATAGTTGAGTTTTGTATCTCTATAGCAAGGATCGTTTCATCTATCTCTGTGTATACCCAAAGGTAAATGATTAGAGATGCAATAATTGCAAGAGTAGAAGTAAAGAAGACTAAGCTTTGAAGTATATTTAAAGTCTGCTTTGACATCCTTCTTTTTTTCATGTGCTTATCTTTTCTGCGGCTCTTAGTTTTGCACTCCTGCTTCTAGAATTTCTCAATTCTTCTTCAGGTTGTGGTCGTAGAGGTTTTTTTGTTATTATTTTAATTTCTTTCTTTAAGGCTAATTCTTTAAAGCAATGTTTAACTTTTCGGTCTTCAATTGAATGGAAGCTAATTATCACTATGCGACCACCTATACATAGCTTCTTGAAAAAAATTGATAAAAATATGTCAAGTTTTTCTAATTCATTATTAACAGCAATTCTAATTGATTGAAAAACACGAGCAATAGATTTTGTCCTTTTATTAGGAGGGGTAGACCTACGTATTATTTCTAAAAGTTCAAATGTTGTTTTTATTGGCCTAGATCGTACAATGTTTCTAGCAATACCTCGTGATCTCCTTTCCTCTCCATTAATGAAAATTAGATTTGCGAGTTCTTTTTCAGAAAATTGATTTAGGATATGGTATGCTGTAGTTTTTTGCGATTGATCAAATCGCATATCAAGCATACTATCATTTTGATATGAGAATCCTCTTTCCGGATCGTCTAATTGCCATGAGGAAAGTCCTAAATCCAAGAGAATTCCATTTACTACGTCAATACCCATATGATCCAAGATTGATTCGATATTACTGTATGAGTTATGATATATAGATAAATTACTTTTTGCTGATGCGAGGTTACCTTTACATGTTTCCAGAACATTAGCATCTCTATCAATCCCGATTAGATGCCCTTTTTTTGAGAGTTGAGATATTATTAAATGAGAATGGCCACCTAGTCCAATTGTTCCATCTATGTATAAACCATTTGGGAGTATATTTAAATGAGAAATGACTTCCTCCGGCATAACTGGAACATGAATTTTTGCTCCTGCATGCATTTTGATTGTCATTAGAGTGTAATTTTATCAGCCAAGTCATCATATGCCTGGGGGTCTATATTTATATTGTTTTTATCAGTTTTTATTAATTGCAATGGATTCCAAATTTCCATTTTATTAACCATACCTATAATCCGTACTTCTTTATCTAGTTTTGAGTATTTTATTAGATCTGGTGATAAGCCAATCCTGCCTTGCTTATCATATGTTGAGGGTGTCGCATATCTTGCTGTATTCCTAATAAACGTTCG
>CAZPIF010000152.1:0-4497 GCA_964586565.1 uncultured bacterium | reverse complement strand
TAATTTTTTTTATCTCTTTGGACTTTTCAAAAAATCTATTACCTCTTTAAGTTCTTCTTTTGCTTCTTCACATCCTGCCACATCCTTAAAAGTCACTCTTGGTTGGTCAGATGTCCATAAAGCAGCCCTACTTTTTCCAAATTTAAAGATACCACCAACACCATTTGCACCACCTTGCATTCTTCTGATCATAAAAAACCAGAATCCTATTAATAATATCCAAGGTAGCATATTTAATAAGTAACCTGTCCAATCAATAGTTTTTTCTTTAAATGTATATTCAAAACCTGCAGCATCCCATTCTAATGTGTTTTCTCTATCAATAAATGGAAGTGTGAGCCTAAAATGGCTTATGTTATCTACTGTATTTCCTAGTGGAGAAACTATTGATTGTGGTAGCTTAAACTCTCCGTGAAAAACATCTCCAATAATTACTGCTTTATGAATATCCCCATTTACTAGGTGTTTCCTGTATTCAGTATATTCAATTTCTATCTCTTTTTTTCCACTTTCTGTAAGTAGATTAGAAATATAGACAGCACCAAAAATAATAAAAAGCCATATGATGCTAGTTTTACTTGCTCTTTTCCAATCAAAATTGTCTTGATTATTATTTTGCCCGGACTTTTTTGATTTATTACTTGTTCTTTTTTTACTATTCACTTTATTGATCCTTAAGATTCTGAAATATTTTTAATGCGATATATATTATTCAAGTTCCTCATTTTTTGATTATAATCTAACCCGTATCCTACAACAAATTCCTGCGGAATTTCAAACCCTATATATTCGATAGGGAAATCTAACTTAGGTCCATCTTTCTTATAAAGTAGTGTTGCTATTGCAACAGAATTTGGGGAATGATCTAAAACCAATCTCCGTATATAATTTAATGTTAGTCCGGTATCTATAATATCTTCAATTAAAATCACGTCTCTACCTTTTATATCCGAACTAAAACTTTTAAGTAATTTTATTTTACCAGTAGATTTTTGTCCAGAATAGCTACTAGCATGAATAAAATCAAGTTCACAATCAACAGTTACAGAGCGAATAAGATCTGCTAAAAAAATAAAACATCCATTTAAAACACCAATAAAAAGTGGATTTTTATTCTTATAATCACTGGAAATTAATAAACCGAGATTAGTAACCCGATCTTTTATCTCTTTTTCGGAGTAAAGGTTAACTAATGTTTTACCCAAATATTTCATCTATTTACATAATCCATAGATAAAACTGCTGTCTGCCTTGTATTTTCTGTAACTCTAACCCAATTTGCTAAACGTCTTCCACATACCCAAAAAATTACATTGTCCGCTGTAATTACAGTTTGTGATTCCTTTGATATCCTATCAATTTTTTGATTTATAAGAAAATCACTTACTTTCTGATGTCCATTCATTCCTAAGGGTTGAAATGTGTCACCCTTTTTCCAAGTTCTCACTTCTAATCTGCAGTCTTTTAATTTTACCCAATCCACCAATTCAATTTTTTTGTTTGCATCATTGAAAATATATTGATTAGAAAGTGCGATATCATATCTATGGTCCAAGAAGTAGCTTGGATGATTTAATTTAAGTTTTTCATTTTTTTCAAATTTATAGTCAGCTTTCTTTGTACCAATTATAGAATTTCTATCATATAGTAATTTCCAACCGTTATGTAATAAATGAAAATTACCAGAACTTTCCTTTGAAAAAAATTGATCGAGCATTTTTATGTGATGTTTTGACCAAAAGTCTTTTTCTGAATCAACTAATAGTTGTACCAATCTTATTTTAATCATCATAGGAACCGATTCAATAACACTAATTGGAATTTTAAATTTATTTTTTGAATGTGTTATTTCACTAACAATAAACTTTTTTATTAGAAAGTCAAACCCATCTGTCCATTGTTTAAAATATCTAGAAGATTTGATAAATCCATTAACAAGATGGGGTTGTTGTTTTTCCCACGGAGCAATTACTTTATGCCTTATAAAGTTTCTTGGAATACTAGTGTTATAATTTGACGAATCCGTATAATATTTAAAATCAATGCGTTTAGAAAATTCTTCAATCTCAAATCTTGAAAACTCGATTAAAGGCCGTAATATTTTCCTCCTACTCTTAGCTATTCCTTGAAGACCAACCATGCCTGATTGCCGTGCCATATTCATTAATATTGTTTCAATTTGATCATTTGCATGATGCCCAGTCATAATCCATTTCCCAGATATTTGATTTAATACAGAATGAAAAAAATCATATCTTTCGTATCTACACCATTGTTCAATACTTTCGTTTTTGTTAATTTTTTGAGGATCTAGTTTCTTGAAGTAAAACGGTATTTTTAATTTTTTTGCCAATCTTTCTACATAGATTTTCTCAGCATTACTCTCAGACCGAATATTGTGGTTGATATGTGCAATAACTAATTTAAATTTCTTCAATGCACTTAATAATAAAAGCATTGTAACAGAATCTAATCCACCCGAAACAGCAACTAATATTTTATCCCCTGTATGTACTTCTCTAAATTTTTTTAATGCATTAGTAAATTTTACAAAAAACTTGTCGTTACTGATTGAATCAATTGATATATTCATTTGTTCCATATTTTTAATAATAAAAATAAATTTTGAAAAAAATATAGCTTTTTGTAAATAAAGTTTTAATTCAAAACTGCTAAATAGTCTTAAAAAAAAGATGCGATAAACATTGAATCTTATCTTCATAAGATCTAGGATAAAGAATCCACTCTGCTGCAGAAATTGAACTTAGAATAGAATTACCATCTTGTGGAGTAAAACAGAAACCAGATACTTCATGCTCATTACGAACATTTAGTGATTGTTCTACAACAACTGTTTGATTCATAATCCTGCCATAATGTCCATGATCTCGACCAAATGAAAATACAGTGCTTGTCAAATCTTTTGTCGTCATTGCAACTAGATCATTATTATGTAATTTTTCTTTTACTTCATTTAGTGATGTTGGTTCCTTTAATTTCAGATTAAACCATAAAACATGCATATACTGGCTATTAACTTTCATTGCTGAAGAAAACATATTAAAATCGTAGCCAATTGTAGAAAATAAGGCTGCAGCATCAGCTGCATGGTGTGAACCATATTTTTCACTATTGTGGATACCTACTTGTGGTGAAGGAATAAAATTAGAAGGTTGACTTAAATCATTAGCACGTCGAATACATACATATCTTCCTTCTAGAAAATTATCGGGGTTTTCATTAAATGCTAAGGTTTTAGTAATGCAAGATATATTGTGAGTATTGCAAGAAACGACTTGAATAAATTGATCAGATGTATTTAAAGATATATCATTAATTCCGCGAGCGTATTTCTTCCCAAATCCATTCTCACTGCCTTGAGCTAAGAAACCTTTAACTTTTTCTTTAAATTTATTATAATAATTCAGTTTATTTGAATGCCCAACACCCTTTGGAGTACAATCAATCACAACAGATGTACGTTTTATCGCTTCTTCTGCCTCGAGTTCTGGATCCATCCCAAGCTTTTTAAATTCTTTTTCTTTGCCATCGTCAACAGCCAAACGTGCACCGCGTTCTATTAAGTCAAATACTTTTGATCTATCATCCTTTAAAGCTGAATTTTTATGAAAAGTTACTTCATCTATACCTAACTGGTCTTCGTAGTCACATAATAGTCCAATTAATGGCTCACCTATTGTACCTGTACCAACTACATGAACTATTTTTCTTTCCATAGTATTATCTCCATAAAATTCAATTTAAAACTTGGTTGTTTCTTGCCATTCACCAAACTCTAGTTTCATTGTGGAAACTATCTCACCTAATGTAGCATATTCTTTAGAAGCGTTAATTATTGGCTCCATTAAGTTTTTACTGGTTTTACAGGCTAATCTTATTTCATCTAGTGAATCTTGTACCTTTATTTGATTCCTAGATTTTTTAAGTTTATTAAGATTAGTTATTTGTTGTCCTGCTATCTCCTGACTTATTTTAAGAATGGGTATATCTATTTCTTCATCAGTTTTATTAAAAGCATTAACTCCGACTACAATTCTTTTACCATTATCTATTTGTTTTTGAAATACAGAAGCACTTCTTGAAATTTCTGTTTGGAAATAACCTTTTTCTATAGATGGAATTACTCCACCTATTTCTTCAATTTCCTTAAAATATTGCATTGCTTTTTTTTCAATTTTGTCCGTTAAATTTTCAATATACCAAGAACCACCTAGAGGATCTACAACGTTTGATACACCAGTTTCAAAAGCAATAAGTTGTTGTGTACGTAATGCGATTTCTGATGCTTTTTCTGTTGGCAGTGCTAACGTTTCGTCCATTGAATTTGTATGTAAACTTTGAGTACCACCAAGGACACCTGCCAATGCTTGGAATGCTGTCCTTGATATATTATTTTCGGGCTGCTGTGCAGTTAAGCTACAACCAGCGGTTTGTGTATGGAATCTAAGTTTCCAAGATTTTTTATTTTTGGCGCCA
>CAZPIF010000151.1:0-4502 GCA_964586565.1 uncultured bacterium | reverse complement strand
GATTTCAAAAATCATATGTATTAAACTTTAACAATTAATATAATAGTAAATTTTTCTATTGTATCAATCAATATAAAATTAACAACTCTATAATGAGTTATTAATAAAAACTTTATTTTTTCAAAATTAAAAACAATTACAATATAATCTTCTAACTACCATTGAAAAGCTTGCGCAATCTTTTTTTCTTTCTGTTTGTATTACATAACCTGTATGCAGGTACTACCGGAAAAATTTCAGGAACTGTTTTAGATGAAAACAATGAACCATTAATCGGTTGTAATATTATTATAAAAGGCACTTCATTGGGAGCGGCAACTGACCTCAATGGAAAATACTTTATACTAAATGTCCCTCCAGGAGTATACGAGATATCATCATCCATGATAGGCTATGGAACAGTAACAATAAAAGGCACTCAAGTAATTGTCGATTTGACAGCAAAAGCTGATTTTATACTTAGACCTGAGACTATTGAAGGTGAAGAAATAGTAGTGACCGCTGAAAGACCAACAGTTAGACTTGACCAAACATCAATGTCTGCCGTTGTGAGTTCTGAGGATATAGAAAATCTACCTGTATCAGATGTGGGAGATATTATTGAGCTCCAAGCTGGTATAGTTAGAGATCCAAGCGGCGGTTTTCATGTGAGAGGAGGTCGAAGTAGTGAGGTTTCTTTTTGGGTAGACGGTGTGGCTACAACAGACTCATACGATGGTAGCTCTGGATTAGAGGTTGAAAATGCAGGAATCCAGGAGGTTCAGGTGATTTCAGGTACTTTTAATGCAGAATATGGACAAGCGATGTCAGGAATTGTAAACGTTGTAACAAAGGATGGTGGACAGGGTTATGAAGGTAATCTTGATATTTATTTAGGAGGATATCACACCCTTGATTCAGAAATTTCTTCACTCTCCTCCCCCTTTGCAAATTGGGAATCCTTCTCTGATTTAAATGATGACGGTATTTGGGACCATGGTGAGGTACTATACGACTTGAATAACAATGGAACCTGGGACGATGGAGAAATATTTTGGGACAATAATAATAACCAACTATGGGATGGCAGTGAGAATTCAGAGCCACTAAATAGCGATGTAGGGTATGATGGCTACTTGGGAGATTATTACGATTCGGATGATGATGGAAAAACTACTGAGCCTAGCCCAGGTGAGGGTAATGGCCTGAGAGATTGGGGAGAACACCAATTCAACCTTGATGATAATGGATACACTAAATATCTTAATATCTTTGAAAACTTGTTTCAACAAGCAAATCTGTCAGGTGGTCTGAGCGGACCAATACCATTCACTCAAGGAAGACTAACATTTTACTCAACCGCAAGATACCTAAGATCATCTGGTAGATTCTATGGTAAAAAACTATTTACTCCATCTGGTTATTTTGGAGATGAGTCAATCGTACCCCTGTCTCCTTATGCAAGATTATCTGGCCAGTTTAAGCTAACTTATAAAATTAACAATGGTATGAAAGCCAGCTATACTGGTTATGTTACAGAGAAAACCTACAATAACTATGATAGCTACTATAAATACAACCCCGATGGACTCCTTAATCATTATGAGTCTGACAAGTCTCATATGTTGTCCCTCACCCATAGTTTGAATCAGAACACATTCTATGAAGTGAAATATCTAGATTTTAGTAGTGGCTATCATCAGTCTCTATACAATGAAAATGACGTTCCATTTTCAAGGTATTTAATGGGTGAGGATGAAATAAATGCCCTTGATCTTAGTAATACTGTCCAATTAAGAACTGGATATGAAATATTTACTGAGACTCCTAGATATCAGATTACGGAAAATGATGATGGAACATATCAGGTTGTGGATATGACAGATATAACAGGCTATGTTCCTGGGGACCGGTTTATTACACCTGCATGGTCATTTGGAATGGGGGGGACACAAAATGGGCGCTTCAGTCGTAACACATCATTTAATCAACTGAAAATTGATATATCTTCACAGGTCAATTCTAATAACTTTTTGAAGGTCGGTCTGCTATACAAGGTATACGATATGTGGGCAGATGATAAATTCTTAAACTATAAAACTGTTGGAGAGTGGTCTATATCTCAAAACGGTGACACACTGGGATATAACCCATTGGCTGGTGCGCGTATGGATCCGTTCACTCCTGTAATCAATCCTACTTACACTTCGGAACATGATTATTTCCGAGTCAACCCTAAAGAAATATCGTTTTACCTACAGGATAAAATTGAGTTAGATGAATTAATCATTAATGCCGGAGTTCGATTTGATTATTTTGATCCAAATTGGAAGGTACCAAAAAATGATAGATTTCCTGGTAATTTAAAATATTACCTCGCATCAACATCAAGGGATACATCAGTCTTCTGGGAACATGATTTTTCTATAATCGGTAGTGACGTCACTGTCATAGACTCTCTTGATCAGCAAGGTGCTGTTGCCATTGAAAATCTTTTTAATGCTGGTGTCGATTATGACTCAACTATTCAAACCTACTCTGAGGCTTTTGGTGATCAACTTACAGAATACCGAGATTCGTACCGCTGGGAGTATGGATTTAAATCCGTTAAACCATCTTACCAGGTTAGTCCTCGAATTGGCATTGCATATCCGATTACGGATAAAGGTGTTATACATGTATCCTATGGTCATTTTTTTCAAGTACCAAACTTCAGTTTCTTATATGAAAATCCAGAGTTTGAAATTACAAACAATAATAACGGTGGGGTACTTGGTAACGCAGATCTTAAGCCAGAAAAAACTGTTATGTATGAAATTGGCTTTAAACAAGAAATTGCCTACAGAACTGCTCTAGACCTCACAGTGTTCTATCGTGACACTAGAGATTGGGTAGGTATGTCAACAACTATAAGCAAATATCCTGTTGGCAATTACAGAAAATATGAGAACAAGGACTACGCAAATACAAGAGGCTTTACCCTTGTGCTTGATCGTCAATTCACAAATGGCTTTGGTGGTGGCATTGATTATACATGGATGATAGCTGAGGGCACATATTCAAATCCTCAAGATGCTTATTTTGATGCTCAAAATGATCAGGCTCCAAGACTCAGTATGATACCATTAGATTGGGACCAAGCCCACACTCTTAATTTTCGTGCCTCTTTTGGCGGGAAAAACTGGATTATTAGTTCGATTGGTAAATTCTGGACAGGAAAACCCTATACTCCTGAATTTAAAACAGGCGTTGTATCTGGAGCAGGAGCATTTGCAGGGTTTTCCGATAACAGCGCTCGTAAGCCTAATGTATTTGATCTAGATCTTCGAGCATCATACTCCATATCTTTCTTTGGACTGAGATCAAAACTCTATTGTAATATTTACAATCTACTTGATGTTAGAAATGAGTTCACAGTTTGGAATGATACAGGTAGATCTACTTACACTCTTACTGCAAAAGATGTATCCCCAACAGATCCAGGAAGAGTTGGCCATTTAAATGAACATCTCATCAGGCCCGATTGGTATGGCGAGCCTAGAAAAATAAATATAGGATTAAATGTGTCGTTCTAAATGGTAAACTATTTTTACATACTACTTTTTTCACTAATTCTATCAGTAAAAGCGTTTAGCGGTACTCCGAAAGGAAATCCCCTGTCCAGAGCAAAAAATGACCATTCAGGAAATAAAGTTCGTACAACTTTCTATAACTATGGTTTGGTTGGAAGATGGAGCAGTGAGCCCGCAGATATCGGAGGCGAATGGCCCATTAACTCTGGCCACGAGTACATAGGAGACGTTGGACACATGGTTGGAACTCAATTTACAGACCTTGATAATGTCCAAAGAAAAAGCGTTGTAACCATTCAAAGTCCTAGAGGAAGCGAGACTAATCTTGATACACACTGGGGCTGGGAGCCTCTTCCTGGCTATAATAACCCAGACACTGCCCTTGTTGCAATGAGCCATATGGGCCCATCAGATGATAATAACGCAATTGTCAATACGTGGCCCTCGCAATGGCCAGACAAGCTTACTGATCCGTTAGATCCTGGATGGGCAGGATCGTGGAACGGTTACTTTGGTAAGAATCAAAAAAATGCTGAGCAAGAAAGTTATTTTGTTATGGATGACGCAAAAGATGCAGAATTTTTCTTTTACCCTGACTCAACTGATTTACAACGACGTGGGATGGGGCTTCGTTGCACTATGAGAGGCCTGCAGTGGAACCATATACTCGCTGAGGATGTTCTTTTTTGGCTTTATGATATTAAAAATATCAGCAACCACAATATGGAAAAAATGGTTTTTGGATATATTGTTGGAACCATAACAGGAGGCGATGGAGATAGTAGTGATGATTGGGCAGATTTTGAAAAATCAGATGATATAGCCTATTCATATGATAATGGCACTGATCTGGAAACAGGCCTTGGTGGCATTGGAGCAACAGGCTGGTCTCCAGTGGGGATCGCAGGATATGCATTTCTTGAGAGCCCGGGTAACCCCTATGACGGACTT
>CAZPIF010000150.1:0-4518 GCA_964586565.1 uncultured bacterium | reverse complement strand
CAACAGACCATGCACCCCATACATTAGAAGATAAAGAAACAACTTTTGATTGTGCATCATTTGGGATGATTGGTTTAGAATCTGCGTTTGGGGTTGTGAATAAGGTCCTTGTCAAGGAATCGGGAATGGAATTAATTGATTTAATTTCTCTTTTAACTATAAATCCTAGAAAAATTATGGGTTTTGATCTAGACTTATTTAGAAAGGGTGCAATGGCAGAAATAACTGTGATTGATACAGACCATGAATGGATTTTTGATAAAAATCATATTCATTCTAAATCAGTAAACTCACCTTTTATTGGTAAAAGTTTGAAAGGTAACATAGAGTTGACCATTTCAGGGAATTTTTGTCATTGTAATAAATAATTAAAAATAAAGAATATATATTGACTAGCCGAACATCTAGGGTATAATTTCGCAGGCTTTATTGCAAACTATATGAATACAATATCAATTAAAAAGTCAGAAATAAAGAAAGATTGGTGGATTGCTGATGCTGAAGACCAGATTTTGGGAAGATTCGCATCTAGAATTGCTCAAGTATTAAGAGGGAAGCATAAAGTTAACTTCACTCCACACATGGATATGGGTGACTTTGTTGTTGTTGTTAATGCTGAAAAAGTATTGGTTACTGGAAATAAAGAAAGAGAAAAAACATATTTTAAACATACAGGTTATCCTGGTGGTGGTAGCGAAATAAACCTATCACAGTTAAGGATAAAATCACCAGAAAAAATTATAAAAAATGCGGTTAGAGGGATGTTACCGCATAATCGTCTCGGACGAAAAATATTAGCTCATTTAAAAATATATAAAGGTTCAGAACATCCGCACTTAGCTCAAATGCCTAAAAGGTTAGAGATCTAGATATAATGTCATCAGATATCAAATATTATGGTACAGGTAGGCGTAAAAGTTCTATTGCTCGAGTATATCTTACCCCTGGTAAAGGTGGAATTACTGTAAATAGTAAACCTTTTAGAGAATACCTATGTCGAGATACATTAGCTACTATTGTAATGCAACCATTGCTAGCTGTTGAACAAGAAAAAGCTTATGATATAGAAATAAACGTAAATGGTGGTGGCCTTACAGGTCAGGCAGGAGCTATCAGATTAGGTATATCAAGAGCATTATTAAATATAAATAATGATTACCGTTCTGTACTAAAAGAAAAAGGTTTTTTAACCCGTGATGCAAGAAAAGTTGAACGAAAAAAACCTGGACAACCAGGAGCAAGAAAAAATTTCCAATTTTCAAAACGATAAAAAATGTCTAAAGTTAAATTTGAAGATCTATTAAGTACAGGAGCACATTTCGGACATGTCACAAGGAAATGGGATCCAAATTTTCAGCCATATATTCTCCTGGAAAAAAATGGCGTACATATTATTAATTTAGAATCTACAATTGAAGGAATTAACAAAGCTGGAAATTTTGTTAAAAGCGTTGTTGAGAAGAATGGTGAAATATTATTCGTTGGTACTAAAAAACAAGCTCAGGATATTATTCAGCAGGAAGCAGATAGATGTTCAATGTTTTATATCGTAGAACGCTGGTTAGGAGGAACGCTTACTAATTTTACGACAATTAAAAAAAGTATTAAACGACTTAAAATGCTTGAAAAAGAAGGTTCTAATCTTTACGATAATATGACCAAAAAAGAAACTCAAATGTTGAATCGTGAAAAGGTTAAGCTAGCTGATCAACATAGAGGTATTAAAGATATGAAGCGTTTGCCTGATGCTTTGGTAGTTGTTGACGCTCAATATGAGGATACTGCAATAAAAGAAGCTAAGAGATTGGATATTCCTGTTGTTGCCATTGTAGATTCTAATACTAATCCTAAAAAAGTAGATTTCCCTATACCTGCTAACGATGATTCTATGAGAACTATTCAACTTATAATATCATCTTTAGCAGATTCAGTAGTGGAAGCTAGGGGAATATTATCAAAAGAAGACTCAGAATCATTAGAATTAAATTCTGTGACCAAAACTCAAAATACAGCTGATATCATTAATAAAGCTAATACTCAAAAAGGTTCCAATAGTATAGATCAGGAAGAAGAATAAAGAATATGGGTATAGATGCAAAACTTGTAAAAAGTCTCCGTGAAAAAACTGGTGCAGGGATGATGGACTGTAAAAAAGCATTAGTTGAATCAGATGGTGATTTAAATAAAGCTGTTGATAACCTAAGAAAATCTGGTATAGCAAAAGCGGAAAAAAAAGGAACTCGTGATACTAGAGAGGGCCTTATTTACTCATATATTCATGCAGGTGGTAGACTAGGAGTTTTATTAGAATTAAACTGTGAAACAGATTTTGTCGCTAAAACAGAGGGTTTTATAGAACTCGCTCATAATCTAGCTATGCAAATAGCGGCAACCAACCCTACTTCTATTGATATAGAATCGATGGACGTTAAATTAATTGAAAGAGAAAAAGAAATCTATATTGACCAAGCTAAGTTAGAAGGTAAACCAGAAAATATAATTAACAAAATGGTTGATGGACGAATGACTAAATTTTACCAAGAGTCTTGTTTAATGGAGCAGACATACATCAAAGATTCTGATAAAAAAGTTAATGATATGATAAAAGAGACAATTGCAACACTTGGTGAAAATATAAGTATCAATCGTTTTTCTCGATTTGCGATTGGTGAATCCAACCCTTCATAAAATAACTAAATATAATCCTATTTAATGGCTGAACCAATGTATCGCCGAATTCTCCTGAAACTTTCAGGTGAAGTATTAGCAGGTGATCGTGGATTTGGTATTGATCCTAACAAAGCTTCCTATTTGGCTGATGAAGTGAAATCAGTGCAAGAACTTGGTGTAGGAATAGGTCTGATAATAGGAGCAGGTAATATTTTTCGTGGAATCCAGGCTGCTGGAGAAGGCATGGATAGGGTTACTGGTGATTATTTAGGTATGCTAGCTACAATAATGAATGCAATTGCTATACAAGATGCACTTGAAAAGAATAATTGTGAAACCAGAACATTATCAGCTATCAATGTTTCACAAATTGCAGAACCATATATAAGGCGTCGTGCGATACGGCATCTTGAAAAAGGTAGAATTGTCATTGTAGCAGGAGGAACAGGTAATCCATTTTTTACCACTGATTCAGCAGCTGCTTTAAGAGCGACAGAATTATGTGCTGATATAGTATTAAAGGGTACAAAGGTAAACGGAATATATGATAAAGATCCCGAATTGAATAGTAATGCTATAAAATACAATACTATTACATATAATAAAGTTATAAAAGATAACTTACGTGTTATGGATTTAACAGCAATAACATTGTGTAAAGAGAACGACCTGCCTATACAGGTATTTAATATCAACAATCCAGGAGACTTGAAACAGCTTATAATGGGCGCTAAAATAGGTACATTAGTAAAAGAGGAATTTAAATGATTAATGATATTTTAAAAGATGTAGAGCATCGAATGAATCAAGCCGTTACCCATACAAATATTGAACTAAATAAAGTACGTACAGGTAGAGCTAATCCAGATATGTTTAATTCATTAACAGTCGATTATTACGGAACTATGACTCCGTTGAATCAAGTCTCCACCATTTCAGTTCCTGAGCCTAGACTAATAACTTTTACACCCTATGAAAAAATATTAATTCCAATTATTGAAAAGGCTATCATGGATGCAAATATGGGGTTTACACCCAGTAATAATGGTTCTGCAATTTTAGTGCCTATTCCTCCTTTAAGCGAAGAGAGACGAAAAGAGTTAAACAAATTTGTTCATCAACTAATTGAAGATGGAAGAATTGCAGTAAGGAATGTAAGGCGAGATGGTATAAGTAACCTTCACTCCCTTAAAGAAGATGGTCATATATCAGAAGATTTAATTAAGGATAATGAAGCGGAAATCCAAAGAATAACAGACAAAAGTGTTATTGAACTAAATAAGTTGCTTGATGAAAAAGAGAAAGAAATCTTAGAGGTATAAGTAAAACAGGCAATTATGATTTAGAATTAGTTTTTTTATTTAATTAATTCAGCTCAATCACATTTGGACCAGCCACATTCTCCACATGTTAAACAACCGCCCTCATTTCTAACACTATGATTATGGCACTCCGAGCAAATTGATAAACTTTGTTTATCACCATTTTCTTGCGCCAATGTTATACGAGGTTTTTCATTGATTGATTCAATATCTTTTTCAGATGATTGTTTATCACGTTTTTTTAAATAATCATCTAGTGCTTTACCAATTGCGTCAGGTGTTGATAGTATCAATCTTCCATCTTCCCACGTAGGATTTGGACCAGAAATTCCTTTGAGTTGTCTAACTATTGCATGTGGATCAAGTCCAGATCTCAAAGAAAGTGATATTAAACGACTTATTGCTTCAGATTGAGCTGCTGCATTTCCACCAGCTTTTCCGATTGTGGTAAAAACCTCACATAGTCCATTCTCATCTTCATTAATTGTAATATAAAGAGTTCCCTCACCAGTTCTAATACGTCTAA
>CAZPIF010000149.1:0-4526 GCA_964586565.1 uncultured bacterium | reverse complement strand
GAATCTGTACCATTAGACGAATTAGTGCAATTAGGTAATGAGCATAATATTCCGGTAATGGTTGATTGGGGAAGTGGCTCCTTTTTAAATATGCAAACGCTCAATATTGCAGATGAAATTCCAGTAAATAAAATTATGAAGAGTAACCCAGATATATTGACATTCTCAGGAGATAAACTCATAGGTGGACCTCAAGCAGGCATAATTATAGGAAAGAAAAAAATTGTTAATTTAATTCAGGAAAATATACTTTATCGTGTTTTACGTATTGATAAAATTAATTTATGTTTTTTGGAAAAAACATTACGATCATATAAATCAGATTCTTTTACAAATAAAAATTTATCTCTTAAGTTATTAACAACTTCTAGAAAAACATTGAAAAACAGAGCAAAAAAGATTCTAGAATATCAAACTAATAAAAAAATAAAAGAATTGAATATTAAGATTTTAGAAACTGAAGTTGAAGCTGGAAGTGGGTCTTTGCCTGAAAATAAAATTGAAAGTGCTGCGTTTGCTTTTTCGCCTAGGAACAGAAAAGTAAAAGATCTTGCAGTTTCTTTTCGTTGTGGTCCAATTCCCGTAGTAGGCTATATAAAGGGAAATAAATATTTTATTGATTTAAAAGCAGTGTTACCCAATCAGATCAAGCGACTTACAAAAGCTATTCAGGAGGTTTGAGAATGTCGCAGGTTGTGGTTGGGACTGCTGGACACATTGACCACGGAAAAACATCGTTGGTTAAAGCTCTTACTGGAACAAATACAGATTGTTTGGCAGAAGAAAAAAAACGTGGAATGACCATTGATCTTGGATTCGCATATCTCAACGATTCAATTACAATAATTGATGTCCCAGGACATGAAAAATTCATTCGAAATATGACAGCGGGTATAGCAAATATTCATTTTGGACTAATTGTTATTGCTGCAGATGATGGTATAATGCCACAAACTGTAGAACATTTAGAGATTTTAACTCTTTTAGGTGTTAACAAAGGTTGGGTTGCCCTCACTAAAGTAGATTTAGTTCAGGATGAAGAATGGATTAATTTAGTTGAATTGGATATTGCTGATTTATTAGAAAAAAATGAGTTTGATTCTATGGCAGTTCATCGAATCAATAATTTGGAAGGTAATGGTGTCGAGTCTTTAAAAAATGATATTAAATCTTTGGCTGAGAATCACCAATCTCAATCCAATTCAGCACAATTTCGGTTAAATGTTGATCGAGTTTTTTCAAAAACAGGATTTGGCACAGTTGCTACAGGGACGGTCATTAATGGTGAAGCAAAAAAGGGTACAGATCTAGAAATTTTACCTAAAGGTATAAAAACTAAAATTCGTGGAATCCAAACTCATGGGGGTATAGCAGAAAAAGTAAAACTAGGAGATCGTGCAGCACTTAATCTTGCAAATGTGAAATCATCTGATATAGAACGTGGATCAGTTATCGTTTCACCGCAATGCTTAAGGCCAACCACAAGAATTATAGCTTACATTACAATGACTAAATCAACAAAATGGACAATTAAAAATAAACAACGTTTACGCTTTCATTTTGGTACTTCAGAAGTGTTGGGAAGATCTTTTGGAAAAAAATTAGAGATAGGACAATCTGGCAACCTTATTCTTGATTTAGAATCACCTGTAGCGGTTGCTATGGATGACAAATTTGTAATACGATCCTATTCACCTATGGAAACCATTGCCGGTGGTTTAGTTTTAGATATAAAACCTATTGGAAAGTGGCCACTATTAAAATCTAAAGCAGAAGTTTTACCGACCACCCCAAAAGAGAGGTTTGTTTTTTTAATAGAATATGATTGGGCAAACCCTAAAACAAAAAATAGCTGGAAAGCTTTATTTTTTGTATCATCTGAAATATTAGAGGAATGGATTAAAGAATTGGATATATATGAAAATGAAAATGGTATTTTATATACAAAAAATGTGTTTGAAAAAAGTAAAAGAGAAATAATATTGTTATTTAAAGAATTCTATAAAATAAATCCGTTCCGAAATATAATTAGTTCAGATGGAATTTTAATCAAATTGAAATGGCCTGAGCAATGGTTCAATTTTGTGATACAAAAATTAACTGAATCAAATAAATTGAGATTTGAACAAGGTGGTTTCTCGTTAGAGGGATTTAAGCCAGAGTTTTCACCTAAAGATATGGATGATATAAAAAGAATTAAATCAATTATTTCAAAATCAGGTATTATATCTATTTCCATAAAAGAGATTTCAAATGCATCTGGTTTAAATCCAAAGCGTGTTGGAGATTTAGTTCATTTATTATGTGAGCAAAGTGAAGTAGAAAATCTTGGTAACAACTTTTGTTTGGATCGTTCAAACCTGAATAAAGTTATTGTAGGAATTATTAAGTTTTTTAAATCAAAATCGGAACTAACTGTAGCAGAATTTAAAAATATTACTGGTTTGTCTCGGAAAACAGCAATTCCTTTATTAGAATATTTAGACAGAAATCACTTTACTGAGCGAAGCGGAAATGTACGTTTAAAAGGAAAAGCACTTGATGGGTAAGGATACCGTAGCACAAACTCCTGTTATGAAACAATTCCTTGATGTGAAATCTCAATACAAGGATGCTTTGGTATTATTCCGCATGGGTGATTTTTATGAGACATTTCTAGAAGATGCAGAGATTACTGCCAAGATTTTGGGAATTGTTTTAACTAAGCGTGCAAATGGTAAAGCTGCTGATGTTCCCCTAGCTGGTTTTCCATACCATGCTCTTGATAATTATTTACCAAAATTAGTTAAGGCTGGTAATCGTGTAGCTATCTGTGAACAGGTAGAAGATCCAAAATTAGCAAAGGGGATTGTAAAACGAGAGGTGATTGAAGTTGTAACACCGGGAACTCTTACCAGTGACCAAGCACTTAGCAAAAACTCAAATCGATATATTGGATCGATATTTTATGAAAAAGATATTGTTGGATTAGCGTTTCTTGATCCTTCTACTGGTGAATTCTATATAGGGGAGGGTTTATCAGATCAAATACAAAACTATTTTATTAAATTTTCACCTAATGAGGTTATCTTAAGTGAAAGTGTCCTTTATTCAACTTCTGAATGGTATAATCAATTTCATCCATTTGTTACCCAAATTGACGATTGGATATATGATTATGAAAGCTCTTATCGCTCTTTAACACAGCACTTCAGTATGAATTCTTTAAAAGGATTTGGTTGTGATAAAATGCTTGCAGGAATTACTGCAGGAGGTGCACTTATGTATCATATGAAACAAAATTTAAGTTCGTCGTGCAATCATATTTCAAAAATGACACCTTTAAGAAATAATGGTACAATGGGTCTCGACGCATTTACTATCAGAAATTTGGAAGTTTTCCAATCTTTGACAACTCAGGGGACCCATGGTACATTGGTCGATTGTATTGATAAAACTCAAACCCCCGGCGGTGGACGGCTTCTTCGTCGCTGGCTTCATAATCCATTGACAGATCAAGATAGAATTGAATCTCGACTAAATCTGGTTGAATCATTCAAAAAGAACCAACGATTACTTAAAACCATACAAAAAGACCTATCAAAAACAGTAGATATTGAAAGAATATTAGGTAAGGTAAATCACGGTAAATCTTCTCCTCGTGACATTGTTGGTTTGGGATTGGCATTGCTTAAGATACCTGAATATCAGAAAGTATTGGAAAAAACCGGTGATACTCACTTGTCCAATTTTTCAAAATTATTTGTTGATTCAAGTAGCATTGCTACAAAGGTATTAGATACTATTAAAGAAGATACACCAGTCCAAGTAAAAATGGGGGATGTTATATGTGAGGGTGTTAGCTCGCAATTAGATGAATTGCGATCATTACTTAAGTCCGGTAAGCGATGGATTCATACTTTTCAAGAATCTTTGAGAGAAGAATTAGAAATACCGAAACTTAAAGTTGGATTCAATAAAATTTTTGGATATTACATTGAAATAACAAAAGTACATCAAGAAAAAGTACCAGATTATTTTATTCGTAAACAGACTTTGGTAAACTCAGAGCGTTATATAACTGAAGAATTAAAGGATTATGAAGAAAAAGTTCTGAATTCAGAAGAAAAAATATTTTCTATTGAATCTGAAATTTTCTCTGAATTATGTGAGTATTTATTAGATCAAATTCATCCGATACACACCAATGCAAAATTAATTAATAGAATGGATTTATTGACTGGATTTGCTGCCCAAGCTACCAGCCATAATTATTCACGTCCTGCATTATCAAATAGACCATTATTGGAGATAAAAAAAGGAAGACACCCTGTAGTTGAACAATTACTGCCTCCAACTGAAAAATTTATTCCCAATGATCTAAACATCTGTTCAGATAAAAACCAAATTCATTTGATTACTGGTCCAAATATGGCTGGGAAATCAACTTATCTACGACAAATTGGGCTAATCACTTTGATGGCCCAAATTGGAAGCTATATTCCCGCTAAATCTGCTAAAATTGGCATTGTTGACCATCTTTTTAC
>CAZPIF010000148.1:0-4534 GCA_964586565.1 uncultured bacterium | reverse complement strand
AAGATGAATTAATATTTGATGGTCAATCAGTTGCTTTTTCAAGTATAGGTGAATTAATTGGATATGCGAATTCATTTAAACAGGAGATTTTGATTGTTAATATAGAATCAAATGAAAAAGTTTATGTAAAAGATGTTTGTCAAGAGGAAAATATATACAGTGCACTTTGTTTAGGAGTTAAAGATTATTTTAAAAAAACTGGGCATAAAGAAGCAGTTATAGGTTTGTCAGGTGGAATTGATAGTGCTTTAGTTGCTTCGATAGCTACTGATGCATTGGGTTGTAACAATATTCATGGTATTTCATTACCATCAAAATACTCTTCTAAACATAGTTTGACTGATGCAAAAGATTTAGCTAATAATCTTGGAATAGATTATGACGTGATTCCAATACAAAATGGAATCGATGAGATAGAAAAATTATTGCAACCTCATTTTCATAATCAATCAACTGATGTTACTGAGGAGAACCTCCAAGCTCGAATGAGAGGGATTATTTTGATGGCTCTTTCAAATAAATTTGGTTGGATGGTTTTATCAACAGGAAACAAAACTGAATTAGCATTAGGATATTGTACACTCTATGGTGATATGAGTGGTGGTTTATCAGTGATATCTGATTTAAATAAGGATGAAGTATATAAAGTTGCTAAATGGATAAATAATAATAAAGGCTCTGTAATTCCTTTAAATATTATAAATAAAGAGCCTTCAGCAGAGTTGTCATACGGGCAAGTTGATCCTTTTGATTATTCAGTGATAAGTCCATTAGTTGATGTGGTTATAGGATCAAACTTTTCAAAAAAAAATCTAGTTGCGCAAGGTTACGATGAAGAATCAGTAAATTTAGTTTATAATAAGATTCGATTAAATGAATATAAACGTAGACAAGCAGCTCCTGGTTTAAAAATTTCATCTAAAGCATTTGGTATGGGTAGAAAATTTCCAATAGTTAATAATTATCGAGGTTAAGATATGAGAATATTATCTATAATAATATTATTTTCATTATCGCTCGCACAAGATTTATATCCTTCAGAATTTTGGAAAAATTATACAGAAAAGGAAAAAATTGCTTTTATAAATGGCGCTTTTGGTGCATTTGCAAAATTAAAAGCACATCATAAATCTGAGGTTAAAAAACAATATCTTTATGATGATAACTGGATTGAGCCATATTATATAGAACGTTTTTATGAAATCGCAGATGAGTATATTTCAGTAGAAGTTGGTTACAATTTGAAAATAATCTCTATGCACATGGATGCTTTTTATTCGAATTCAGATAATATAAAAATTCCTGTTATGGAAGCTTTGCGGGTTGTAGCACTTATGCAGGATGGTAAAACAAAAAAAGCCAATTCTAGGCTGCTCCGATCACAACGGAAATATAAAAGATAATCACTTTAAATATTAGACCATGTCATTAAATTTTTGAGTTTTGTTAATGAATAGAGAATTAATACGAAATTTTTGTATCATAGCACATATAGATCATGGAAAGTCTACTATTGCTGATCGTCTTTTAGAAGAAACTAATACCCTCGCAACTAATAAGATGAAAAATCAGGTATTGGATAGTATGGATCTTGAAAGAGAAAGGGGGATTACAATTAAAAGTCACCCAATTCGTATGGAGTATAAAAATATTGATGGTCAAATATATATTTTTAATTTAATTGATACGCCTGGTCATGTTGATTTTTCGTATGAAGTATCAAGGTCCTTAGCTGCATGCGAGGGAGCACTACTTCTTGTTGATGCAGCACAAGGTGTAGAGGCTCAAACAGTTTCTAATACTTACCTTGCAATAGATAATAACCTTACTTTGATCCCAATAATTAATAAAGTGGATCTACCTTCTGCAAGAATAGATGATGTAAAAGTGCAAATAATGGATTTAATTGGCTGTAGCGAAGGTGATATTATTGAAGCAAGTGCAAAAAGTGGTAAAGGTATTAACCAAATTTTCAATGCAATAATTAATCGTATAGAGCCACCTAAGAATAGAACTGATAAAAATACTAGAGCTCTTATTTTTGATTCAATGTATGATAATTATAAGGGTGCAATACCCTATATAAGAGTTTTTGATGGTGTAATAAAGCCTGGCATGATCGCCAAATTTTTTGCTCATGAAAAAGAGTATGAGATTACAGAAACTGGCCATTTTGTTTTAGATAAAGTCAAAACTACTGAATTACAATCTGGTGATGTAGGATATATAGTAGCAAGTATTAGAGATATGAGTCATATTGAACCAGGGGATACAATTACAATAAAAGATAGACTATCTAAGGAACCTTTAGATGGATACAAGAAAATAAAACCTATGGTTTTTTCTGGTTTATACCCGGCGGATTCTGATGAATATGACCATTTGAGGCAAGCATTAGAGAAATTGAAATTAAATGATGCTTCATTAGAATTCACACCAGAAACAAGCGAGGCTTTGGGTTTTGGTTTCAGATGTGGTTTTTTAGGATTATTACATATGGAGATTATACAAGAAAGACTGGAGCGAGAATTCAATTTAGATCTTGTAACTACTACTCCTAATGTGATATATCAAATCCATACTAAAGATAAAAATAAATTTAACGTAGATACTCCTGCAAAAATGCCAGTTGCTGGAGAAATAAGTTCAATTCTAGAACCTATTGTTACAGCTGAAATTTTAACTCCAAAAAAATATATTGGAGCGATAATGAATCTTTGTCAAAAAAAGAGGGGGCTATACAAAACAACTCACTATCTTTCACCTGAAAAAGCACAGTTGCATTATGATTTACCCCTAGGTGAGATAATATTTGATTTTTACGATAAATTAAAATCTTTATCAAGTGGTTATGCATCCTTTGATTATGATTTTAAAGAATTTTCAGATGCCAGTTTGCAGAAACTTGATATTTTGATTCATGGTGAGCCAGTTGACGCATTATCAATAATTTGCCATTCAGATGATGCATACCACAGAGGTGTAGCTCTATGTAGCAAATTAAAAGAACTTATTCCAAGACAAATGTTTGAGGTTGCTATTCAAGCCTCACTAAATAATAGAATTATTGCACGGACTACGGTTAGAGCACTTAAAAAGAATGTTACAGCAAAGTGTTATGGAGGTGATATTACACGCAAAAGAAAATTATGGGAAAAACAGAAGAAGGGAAAGAAGCGGATGAAAAGAATAGGTAAAGTTGATATTCCGCAAGAAGCTTTATTAGCAGTATTACAGGTAGATAATGATTGATGTGGTTTATTCAATATTTAGAAACCACTCGTTCACCATTTTATAGCTTTTTCTTTACTCTACCTTTATTCTTCATTTATGAGGTTGGACTATTATTAATTTCATCTGAAGAAATGATATTTATGAGGAATGGAGCTGATGCTTTAATGCGCCAAATTTTATCTACATTGGGTATTAATGGCTTCTATTGGATCGGTTGTATATTTTTTTTAGGCTTTCTTTCTGTATACTATATACAAAAAGAAAAGTGGCGAGATATTAGGATTGATAGTAATCATTTAATGATTATGATGTTTGAAAGTTTATTATGGGCATATGTGCTATTCCTATTTATGTCAAATATCCAAATATTACTCATGAATCCAAATAGTTCTATTCTAATTCAACAGGTTACTCTAGCAATTGGCGCTGGTATTTATGAAGAAATATTATTCAGAGTATTACTGATTGCTGGTCTGGTTAGTATCCTAAAATTTATTTTTGATTGGTTTAACATAACTCATTATATTGTAGCAACACTACTATCAGCTGCTATATTCTCGTTATTCCACTTTCTAGGTGAATTTGGAGATTATTTTTCATTTAATATTTTTATGGTAAGATTTCTTGCAGGTATTTTTTTAGGTGTTTTATACTTTCTTAGAGGTTTCGGAATTACAGCTTGGGCCCATGCTATTTACGATTTAATCATAATAACAAAAATTACAACCAAGTGATTTTTATTAAGAGTTAGTATAAATAAAACACCATAATGGTTTAAAAAATAAATTGATAGAACTAATTTTATGTTAGGGGGTTCAAGTCGTTAATTTGCTCTAAATTCAGTAATTATTTTTTTTAATATTTTGTTGAGGAGATTATAAGTGTATCCAGTAATTTTTGATTTTGGTGTAGTTGACCTCTTTGGTTTTCAATTTCATCTTGCTATATATTCGTTTGGTCTAATGTTGGTTATTGCGTTTTATACTTGTTTCTATCTATTAGATAATGATTTAAAAGAGAGTGAATATGATAACAAACTCGCTTCTGATATCATTTTTTGGTCAGCATTAGGCGGTATCATTGGTTCAAAACTATACCATGTAGTTGAAAATCTAGACCATATTATGGCATCTCCAAATCCAATGGGACAAATATTTAGTGGTTCAGGTCTAGTATTTCTTGGTGGTTTAGCTGGGGCAATTATCGCAGTTAGTTTTGTTTTAAGAAGTTATAAAGTTTCATGGTTTGAATTTGCTGATAAATTAGCGACATTTGATGGTGAATAACATCAATCAGAAAT
>CAZPIF010000147.1:0-4538 GCA_964586565.1 uncultured bacterium | reverse complement strand
GGGTATGCTTATTAACTCCGCCCAGCGTGCCATGACCAAGAAATTTGTCCAGAACGCAATGGAATCAGGTCATGATATTTCTCTAGATCAATGGATGGTACTGGGCCCAATATGGCAACTTGAATCAGCTTCTCAAAAAGAATTAGGTGAAATATGTCTTAAAGAGAAAACCAGTATTACAAGAATAGTTGATGCTCTGGAGAGTAAGAACCTCGTTGTTAGAATTGAGGATCAAATAGATCACAGGATTAAGAGAGTGGTTCTTACAAATGCTGGTAAACAATTATTTTTTGATGTACTGCCAATCATGGAAAGAACAAGAGAAGAGGTTAGAGGAAATATTTCTGATAAAGATATTGATATTTTTAAAAGCGTATTATCGAAAATATTAGAAAACTTAGACGATGCAAAATAGGAATCAAACCAAAAATAGGGTTTCTTTAATACCGATTGCCTTATTCATTATTTTATTTTTTGGATGTACAGTGAAGCAGCAAGTGCGTGTTGAGGACTTGGGTATATCAATTCCTGCAACTTGGAATGCACCCTTTCCTCAAAGCCAAAAAGTGTCTGGGAACTGGTGGTCCATTTTCAATGATCCAATGCTTGATAGTTTTTTATTTCGTCTGAAAACAGAAAGTCCAGATATAAAGACACTTGTTCAAAATCAAGAATTAGCAATACAAAATGCGAAATTGGGAGGAGCATCTATTTTTCCATCTATTAATGTCTCAACAAGAGCAGATACCAATGTTCAAAATCTTTCAGGTTTTGGATTCGCAGATTCTTTTTTTAATTCATCAAGTGAAGATGATTCTTCAGGCAATAGTGAACAACCTTCAAACGGAGTCCTAACCTTTGGGAATAAAAATTTTGGTCTAGGATTGAACTTACAGTGGGAAGTTGACATATGGGGGAGGCTTATGAATGGACGCAAAGCAGCATATAAAGACTACGAGTCAATAACCTATGATCTTTCTTATCTCCAATTTTCAATCATGATTAGATCTGCGCAACTATTTTTTAATGCTAAAGAGGCGGCATCCCAATTAGAACTTTCAGAAGAATCTTACAATAGTCTTGTTGAAATTAGAGATCTTGTTAAAGAGCGATATGAAAAAGGTTTGCGCTCAAGCCTTGACTACCGATTGGCCGAAACTTCAGTTGCTACATCTATAGTTTCGATTGAAAACAGTAAAAGTATTTTAAGGTCATTAAATAGACAAATTGAAATATTAATTGGTGACTACCCCTCAGGAACATTCATTAACAAGTCATCTCTTCCGACGGCTCTTCCTTTGATCCCAGTTAGTATGCCAACTTCTATAATTCAAAGACGACCTGATATACGGAGTCTTGTTTTAAAGATGGAGGCTGCTAGTCACCGTGTTGCACAATCTACCAGAGACTTACTGCCAGGGATTACTATAAATGGTTCTGCTGGTACATCTACACAGGATATTGAAAAGATATTTGACTCAGATCATGGTGTGTGGAACCTTGGAATGAGTGTGACTGCACCTATCTTCAATGGTGGTCGTTTAAGGTCAATCAAAAAAATTCAAGAGTCTAACTATGAGAATTCAAAACAAGAGCTCATTCGAGGTATTTTAAAGGCGTTTTCAGAAATTGAGCAATTTCTAGATCAAAATAAATCCCAATCTATACAAAACGAGGCCCTAGAGATAGCTGTTAAGCAATCAAAAGATGCCTACGAACTTTCTATAGAAAGATATGACAAGGGGGTTACAACTCTTGAATCTGTGCTAAATAGTCAACGCCAATACAACGCTATACGCTCTCAACAACTAACAATTCGTAGGCAGTCAATAGAAAATAGATTGTCGTTAGTATTAGCAATGGGTGGAGACTTAAAAAAAGAATAATATGGAAAAGAAAATGAAAAAATATGTTGGCCCTGGATTTTTGCTTTTATCTATTTTGCTGGCCTTTTTAATGATAATCAATAAACCGTCTGCTAAGGTTGTTGAAAAAAAGGTCAATATCCCTTATGTGAATACAATGATGCTGCTACCCCAGACAATAAGCGCTCAAATATCATCGCAAGGGTTTATAAAACCAAAATCTGAGTTAAATATAATTTCTCAGTTAAATGCAAGAGTTGAGTGGGTTTCTGAAAAAATGGAGGAAAGCTCTAGTTTCAATTTGGGTGACACATTGATTAGGCTTGATAGTAGAGATTATGAATTAGCACTCATTACGGCAGAAGCTAACGTTTTAAATGCTGAAGTAAATTTAGAGAGAGAGAAGGCAGAATCAGATCTTGCTTCTAAAGAATGGAACAGAGTTGGAGGGGGAGCTGGAAGTGCACTTGCGCTTAGAAAACCACAACTTGCTCAGGCAAGAGCAAATTTAGAAGCTGCAAGAGCTAATCTCGAAAGGACTAAGAGAGACTTGGATAGAGCAACATTCATTGCACCTTTTAATGGAAGAGTACGTTCAAAAAATACTGATGTTGGTTCAACAGTATTCTCAGGAACCATGCTAGGGATTATTTATTCAACTGAACACTTTGAAATCCAGTTACCGATTGCTGACCAAGATGTTAATTTTACTGGTTTAGATTTTAATGGTCTTCAAATACCAGATAAAGAACAATTAGAGGTCTCTATAAACTTAAGTGGGCAGACCGTTACTGGTAAGGTAATTAGAGCAGAAGCAGAAGTTGATCCAAAAACTAGAATGCTATCCGTTATAGCCAGTGTTGGCATGAATGAAAGTACTGCAGGTAACCTTGTACTTGTTGGTCAATATGCTCAGGCAACAATTTCAGGTATGAAAATCAACGATGTATATGTCATACCAAGAAATAATATTAGGAACCAATCCCTCTGGGTAGTTGATTTGAACATGGAATTAATGAACCGGCCTGTAAATGTATTACGATACGAGAATGAGTTTGCTTTGATTAGTGAAGGTATTGAAGAGGGTGACAGATTATTGCTCTCTAGGTTATCCTCTCTTATTAATGGTCAAAAAGTAACGTATAGCATTAACTGATAGATATGGAAAAATTAATACGTTGGTTTGTAAAGAATAAGGTTGTTTCAAATCTGTTGATGATACTGATTATCGTAACAGGTATGACTACTATTCCAATGTTAAAAATGGAAGTATTTCCAGAAATTGATTTGAATATAATTAGCATTTCTGCGGTGTATCCAGGTGCTACTCCATCAGATGTTGAAGAAGCAATTTGCATTAAAATTGAAGAACGTTTACAAGGTTTAGATGGTGTTAAAAAAATAACATCAAATGCATCTGAAAGTATTGGGAGTGTGAATATAGAGATCATATCTGGAGAAGATCCCAATGACATGCTCGACAAGATAAAGGCTGAAGTTGATGCTATTGACACTTTTCCTGAAAATATTGAAAAACCAGTTTGTAGAAAAATTGCTGGTGCTAATCCGGTTATCTCTGTAGCGGTACATGGTGAAATGGATGACAATTCTCTTAATGAATTAACCGAAAACATTAAAGATGAGATTGACGATCTACCGCAAGTTACATTCACTTCCATAGTAGCCGATTTGGAAAATGAAATTAAAATTAACATCCAAGAGAGTTCACTCAGAAAATATAATCTATCATTTCAGCAGATTGCCCAATCAATAAAGGAGTGGTCCCTTAATATGCCCAGTGGAAGCATAGAAACTGAAGATGGTGAAATTCTAATAAGATCCAATAGTCAGGGATATAACATAACTGATTATTCTAATATTCCTCTTATTATTAATCCAAATGGATCTATTTTATACCTAGGTGACATTAGTGAGATAACGGATACCTTTTCCGATAAGTTTGAAATGGATTTTCAATTCAATGGAGACAAGGCCAATCTCATAACGGTATTTCGAGTAGGCAATCAAAATGCTTTGGATGTATCTGCTGCTGTTAAAGAGTATGTTAAAAATAAAAATTTTGAATTACCAAAAACTGCAAGAGTAACAGCCTGGGATGATGAGGCACGTATTCTGAGCGGTAGAATTGAGACCATAGTAAGAAATGCTCAGCAGGGACTTATCCTAGTAATTATTGTTTTAGCTTTATTTTTAAAGCCAAAATTAGCTTTCTGGGTTTCTTTAGGTATTCCAATTTCATTCATGGGTGGTTTTTGGTTATTTGGCCCTTTAGATCTATCCATTAACATGTTATCATTATTCACTTTTATTCTAGTATTAGGGATTGTAGTAGATGATGCAATTGTTGTAGGGGAGAATATTGCGCTCTTTAAAGAACGTGGGATGAATCCTGTGGATGCTGCAGTAAAAGGGGCATTGCAGGTTGCTACTCCAGTGTTTTTTGCAGTTTTGACAACAATGGTTACATTCTCACCAATGCTTGCTGTTGAAGGTGACATAGGTAGTATATGGCGCATCTTTCCGCTAGTAGTTATCTCAGTTTTAGTATGGTCCTTGATTGAAAGTCTAACTATCTTACCAGCACATCTGGCTCATAGTAGTGATGATGAACCTAAGAATAAAATACTGCTATATATTTCAAATAAATGGAAT
>CAZPIF010000146.1:0-4560 GCA_964586565.1 uncultured bacterium | reverse complement strand
TAAGGAAAACCTATCAGAACTAAAGAGTGTTTTAGATAGTATTTAGTTAATTTTCGATAATTATATGTAGAGTTTGACATTTGCACTATCATCATTAGATTCCCCTATGCCTAAGAAAACCTTATTCTTAATACTTTTTTCTATTTCTACCCTTATTGCCGGTCTGAAGGTACCTGTCTCAGATCTTGTTTTTAAGGATCGATTGTGGTTCTATAAGGAATCTAGTACTCCTTTTACTGGAGCTGCATTTGAAATTTCTAAAGAATCTGGCACAATTATTCAGCAGGCTAATTACATTGATGGCCTTGCATGGGGTAAGTATTATGAATGGTGGCCAAATGGATCAAAGAAAGTAGATGGTACTTTTCGTTTTGGCCTAATGTACGGGCGATGGAAATTCTTTTTTGATAATGGAAAAATACTTTGTGCAGGTAGTTATGCAAATGGTAAAGGACATTCTTCCGCAGAACTGATTAAATCAATTCCACAAGAAGGGATAAGTGGTCTGTGGACTTACTGGAATAGAGATGGTCGTAAAATAGAAGAAGGTTACTATAATAAGAATGGTACTGAAAAAGGGAACTGGGCATTTTGGGATTTGGACGGTAAAAAACGGCTTGGTAAAAAAATAGACTACGACACATTTAAGAATATTGGATCTTTTAAACACTTAGATGGTATTTTTTTGGTTACAGGTCCTATAGATGGATTAAATACAGTTTACACTCAAGCGCACGGAGCTATAAGAAGTGGTAAGCTAGATGGGCCATGGACTTTTTGGGATAATGATGGTCTTCTCTCTGCAAAAAAACACTATGACAAAGGCATCCCGAGAGGTCAATATACAACCTATCATCCTATGGGGCATAAACTTGCTGATGGTGTTGTGTCAGGATTAGATGACTATAGGAATTTAATTAAAGATGGAAAATGGCTTTTTTGGGATGAAGAAGGAATATTAAAAGAAGAGATACACTTCAAAAATGGCAAGAGAGAGGGTCTCACTATATACTATTCAATGACTGGGAATGAAAGTGCAAAGATTATCTATAAAGATAATTATCCTTGGAATGGTGAATGGACAACATGGTATCCCGATGGAATAAAAAAAGAATCGGGAATTTATGAAGCAGGCGAAAAACAGAGTCCATGGTCAGCATGGTATGAAAATGGTCAGAAGAAATATGTTATGAATTATAAAAATAGTTTAAAACATGGTCTATATACTGAATGGGGCATCAATGGACGTTTAACAAAAGATATTGAATATGATATGGGACGATCAATATCCGAATATATAGTAGAATATCAGGGTGAGGGCTATATTGAATTAAATCGTAGAAATGGTGAACTATCAGGATCGTGGATAGAGTGGTATGCCAATGGAAAGAAAAGTGAAGAAGGTGTATACAAATATGGTAAAAAAGGTGGACTATGGACTGCTTGGCATGAAAACGGTGAAAAAAAATATCATAGTAAGTATATAGATGGTAAGCCGGATGGGATATATACTGAATATGATAGCAAAGGTCGTTTAACAGCAAATATAGAATATGATTTGGGTAATATATTAACAGAATACCACATAACACGTGATGAAGGTGGTTCAACGGAGTATCACAAAAAAAATGGTGTTTTAGATGGTAGATGGACAAGGTGGTATGCTAATGGAAATAAAGCTGAAGAAGGTTTATATGAAGAAGGTAAACGTAGTGGAACTTGGAATGGTTGGTACCGATCAAATAAAAAACATTATAAATCCTTATACGCTGATGGAAAACGTGCTGGAACATATTCTGAATGGAATTCAAAGGGTAAAAAAACTAAAGAAATAGACTATAGTAATGGAAATAGAATTAGGGAGTATCTCCTTATTAAGGATGGAAGCGGCTATATGGAGATTAATAAATTATATGGCAAGTTAGATGGGCCATGGATAAAGTGGTATTCTGAGGGAAAGAAAGAAGAGGAAGGTGAATATAAAGGCGGTATGAAAATAGGAACATGGTCAAGATTTAGTATCAATGGTGCAATTATTGAAGAATGGAATTTTGATAATAGAGGCAGGAATCTATACGAGATAACCTATTATGACAATGGTACTGTAAAGCAATATCGTGATTATTTTTCAAAAACCATTCAAGAGTATAATGTAGATGGTTCTTTAAAAGGGAAAAAAACACCTTTTAACTAATATTTATTACTGATTATTTAAATTAATATTTTTTTTAAAAATATCATTATTGATTATGAATTATAGGCGCTTAGGAAACACGGGGTTAAAAATCAGTGAACTATCTTATGGCTCATGGGTCACTTTCTCATTTCAATTAGAGCAGAAAGATGCAAACAACATGCTCAAACTTGCATATGATAATGGAATAAATTTCTTTGATAATGCTGAGGCATATGCATCAGGGGAATCAGAAAAGATAATGGGCACAGCAATTAGTAGCCTTGGATGGAGCAGAGATTCATTTATCATATCGAGTAAAGTGTTTTGGGGAGGAGAAAAACCAACACAAAAAGGTCTAAGTCATAAACATATATTAGATGCATGTGATAATGCACTTAGACGACTCCAAGTCGATTATCTTGATCTATATTTTTGTCATCGCCCTGATCCAGATACGCCTATTGAAGAGACAGTAAGGGCCATGCATACTCTGGTAATGCAGGGTAAAATTTGTTATTGGGGTACATCTGAATGGTCTGCTGATGCTATTGAAGAAGCATTTCGGATCTCTCGTGAATTAAATCTCACTCCACCTTCAATGGAACAACCAGAATATAATATGTTTGCAAGGGAGAAGATGGAAGTTGAATACTTACCTTTATTTGACAAAGAAAAATTGGGTACTACTATATGGAGTCCTTTAGCATCAGGTCTTCTAACTGGAAAATATTTGAACACGATGCCTGTTGGTACACGAACTAGTCTAAAAAATTATAAATTTATTAAGGACAATTTTGAATCAGAGAACTATAAGGATAGGCATGAGAAAGTTGGAAAGTTAAAAAAAATCGCAGATGATCTTGGTATTCCGTTAGTCAATCTTTCCTTATGTTGGTGTCTAAAAAATAAAAACGTGAGTACCGTGATATTGGGCGCATCAAAAGAAGAACAATTAATGCAAAATATAAAGAGTCTTGAATATATTGACTTAATTGATGATTCGGTTATTAATCAAGTCCAAGCAATTATCGATTAGCTTGGTCTGCTTATGCGAAGTTGGATTCTATCATTTTCATTATTATTATCCCAAATGCTTAATGCTGAAAATAATTATCAAGATCTTGTAGACCTCTTTTTTCAATGGCGTAATTTTGAAAAACCTCCTATGTTAAACGGAGTTCCTAATTATACTATCACTCACTTTGATCACTCTCAAAAGGAATTTAAAGATTTACTAAGTCGACTTAATTCTATTGATACAATAGATTTTAGCACTGAACAAAAAATAGATTTGCAAATTGTAAAAGCTGAGATGAATGGTTATGATTTTAATTACCGAGTACTCAGGCCATGGGAGAGAGATCCTGCATTTTACCAAACGGTTTGGATGTACGAGAGTGATGTTCCTGCTCATGAGGGCCCCACAAACCATTTCACTATTGAATTTTGGACCTATAATCTCCCTCTTTCAGTTGACCAAGAGGCTGAATTGAAATCCCAATTTGATCTTATACCCTTTATGCTTGATCAGGCGAAAGAAAATCTCACTGGAAATGCTAGAGATCTATGGATTGCGGGTATTGAAAATTTCAAACAACAAGATATTAATTTGAAGCATATCAAGGAATTGATTGGTAATAATAATCTTGAAATAATTTCAAGTCTTGACCGGGCTTTGACCGCAAACCAAGAATTTATATTTTGGCTTGAGGAATTAGCTCCTTTAAAAAAAGGTCCCTCTGGGATTGGAAAAGAAAACTATACCTGGTACCAAAAAAATGTACATCTTTTGCCATTCACATGGGAGGAAGAGGTCGAGCTACTAAAAAGAGAATTAGATAGAGCATGGAGCTCGCTAAAATTAGAGGAGCAGCGTAATCACAAACTTCCGGATATGGTTTCTGCTAGTTCACCAGAAGAATTTGCAGAGATGTCTGAGGAAAGTGTAAACCATTTAATGGAATTTTTAAAAAATAAAGATATTATGTATATAAAATCCAATATGGAGCCTGCTCTTAGAAAGCATATGGGCAAATTTGTACCAGAGAAGGAGCGAAATTTTTTCCAGATTGGTATGCACTACGATCCTCTTCCACTTTATTCACATTTTTATCATTGGTTTGATCTGGCACAAGTAAAAGATGAGCCACATACCAGTCCAATTCGGAGAGGTCCTCTGCTCTATAATATCTTTGATTCAAAAAATGAGGGTATTGCAACTGGTGTAGAAGAGATGTTCATGCACTCTGGTTTATATGATAATAATCCTCGATCTAGAGAGATTGTATGGATAATGCTAGCACAACGTGCAGCAAGAGGTCTAGGGTCACTATATGCACACGCCAATCAGATGACAATGGAAGAGGCTGGTAATGTACATGTGA
>CAZPIF010000145.1:0-4565 GCA_964586565.1 uncultured bacterium | reverse complement strand
TATTGCTTAGTAGAAGTAGATTTAGCTTAACTAAGTTCCTACTATTTATTCACAGCCACTAAGGATACATCAACGTTAATATCATTAAGTATGAGTTTATCACCTAAATCATCAAAAAATGTTCCAGAGCGGAATCTCACGTTATATTTTGACCTATCAAAGATCATCTTCGCGTTAGCTTTTAAGTAGTTAGAATTTTCAAGTAAAGTAGCATAGAACTCAATACCGTGTGAAATACCTTTAATTATTAGATCACCTTGGAAGAATAGTTGATTTGGTTGCTTAAAGATCCCATTACTTTGAAAAAGTAGGGTGGATTTTGGGAATTTATCAGTACCAAAAAAGTCATCGCTCTTAAGATGTCCTTCCAATGCTTCTTTCCCCCTGCCTTCTAAATCTGTAACTATCAGTGATCCCATATCAATCTCAATTTTACCACTTATACGATTATCAACATCAATATCAATTGATCCAGAATTAATATTTAAGGTTCCTGTATGAATTTTTGTGGATAATTCTTTCCCTATCCATTCTACAGTACTGCTTTTAGACATAATTGAGTAATTACCAGACTTTAGCTGTATAATTTCCTCAGGTAATACTGTAGATGATTTTTCTTTTTTTCCACTACAAGATAACGTTACTAATAGTAAAATGTAAATAATATGATATTTAACCATAAATAAACCTATGTATAAAAACTTAATTCCAGAATAAAAAATCCTTCAAAATTTTAAGATTTATACTGATAAACAAAAACTATTTTCTACCTTTCTTTAATTTTTTGATAGACTTTTGTTTGGCAAAATGACCTGATTCCACCCTCTTACGACTGGCTATTTCCCCAGTTTTAGTATCAATAACAGTTTCGTATATAATTAAGTCAGATCCAATGTTTGATGAAACCTGGTATCTCCCAACTTCTGCATTTGAACCAGAAGTACCAAGTAAAATAATTAAAGAAAATGCCATAATTCCACCAGTGATTAGACCTTGTATATATGCTCTCATATTAAACTCCTTTTTGTTAAGATTTATTATTATATAATATATTTACTATAAAATAGATTATTTATATCTAATTAAAAAATCAGTTATAATCTTTTTTGTCGTTTATTTTATTGATAATTAGAATATGCCAAAACTACTTATCTAAAAGATTAGCATGATATTTGCATAACCTATTAATAGCAGTATTCATCTATCAAACCAATTAATGAGGTAAATTATGAAATCAATTAGATCCTTCATGCATCACTACTCTATCTTTACAAGAGCGCTAATTTTCCCATTTGCTCTATTTATAACTACGGCACTTTTTACAGTATTAATCGAAATAATTTTGCCTGTTATTCTTGCTTTACTTATTACGAATATGATTTATTCAACATTAGTTGGGAAATCATATAGTGAGAGCATCTATGAGCCATATACTTACATACGAACAAAATACTATACTACACAATAAACCTGTTTTTAGTTTTAAGATTATGAAAAATTTACCATTTTCATTAGATGTGATTTAAATCACAAGTATTTTTTTAATTTTATTCGTTTTAAATATTGAAACCAAAAGAGGGAAATAGATATGAGCGAACAAAACGAAGCCACTATTAGACAACAAACATTATTATTGATAGCGAGAAACTATGGTAAAGAGTATGTTATCAATCGGGTTCTCCTTAGATTCAAAAAATGTATAAAGATGGATTTCAAAATCCAATTGAGAATCCCGTCAATTTGATTTTTTAATACTCTAATTTACAAAAATAGCTACAGCTATGATTTTCTTAAGCTCATGAAGATTTGATGAGGAGTGTATTCGTCCCTTATTATCTTCATGTATATTTGTACTTGTTATAGTTTTTGATGATAGATTATCAATAATTATACCATTGGCTCCAAGTTTAGCTGCTTCACTTTTTAATCTCTCTAGTGCTTTATCAGTTTTCTTTTGATGAGTAAAATCAATAGAAGGATCTTTAAAGGCAAAATTACTACTAGCTTCAACGATAGCTACTTTTTCATAATCTTTTGGATAATCAGAATAAACTTTGACCTCAGATGGATTAATGGGCGCTCTTTTTTCTCCAACAATAATGTGCGACACCGGATAACAACCAATAAAAACGAGTATAAATATGTTTAGAATAGTTAATGTAATTTTTTTCATTAGTTCACCCTTCATTTAGTTATTGATTTGATTGAATATCAATATTTGAAATCATATATATTTTCCAATTTGATGCCCATCGAGTTAGATAGCTCCATATAAATTCTATTGGTTTTGCAACGTATGCATTACCAAGTATAAAATGATATAAAACTCTTTCTGTACGAATAACAACACCGTTTTTATCCAATCTATCATAGGTAATATCAGCGACAGCCAGATAATTTTTGACTATACCAGTTTGTTGTACATTTATTGATTTAATTTTAGTCGAATGAAATTTTGATTTATCTGATTTTATCCAATTGCTAAAAATTTCTTTTAAATCTTTTTTTGAGTTAATAGTTAGAACTCTGTTAGAGCCATAATGGAAATCAATAGGTATCGTTAGATGGTTAAGGATACCATCCAAGTTTTTACTATCCACTTCATTAATATATTGATACAAAATATTTTTGATTTTTCGTTCATATTTGAAATTATTTTTATCATTTGGGTATAGAACCGAAGCTATAGTAAGAATTATGGGTAAGTATTTTCGAAACATATTATTTTATAGTGAAAAATTACTATAATAGTATAATTATTTTAATATTTAGTTTACGATTAAATTAATTTATTTGAAAATGAGTCTCAATAAATATAATATTAGGGGTAATTATATAGTCTTTATTAATAAATAGTATTAACAATTATAGATATAAAAAGATCTTATCTAGTTTTTTTCTATACTGAAATGATTAAAATATTAATCTGATGGAATTAGATAAAACTAAGTGATAATTATTCTATTTGATTAAATAAGGTGAACAATAATATTATTAAACATCGCGGATATTTTTTTAACAACATTTTAGGAATTTAAATGGCAAAAATTGGTTTATTTTGGGGAAGTAACACTGGCAATCAGGAGGAAGCATCAGGTTTCTTAAAAGACTTTATGGAATCAGAAGGTGCTGAAATTGATGAGTATAATATTGCAGATACTGATCCATCAAAAATGCTTGAATATAAATATTTAATAATTGGCTGCCCAACATGGCATATAGGTGAACTTCAGGATGACTGGAATTTTATTTATGAAAAATACAAAGAGCTTGATTTTTCAGGAATTAAAGGTGCATTTTTCGGTTGTGGTGATCAAGTTGGATATCCAGATAACTTCCTTGATGCGATCGGTCTGTTAGGAAAACCTTTTATGGAAAATGGCGGTGAATTGGTTGGCCGCTACCCTACTGAAGGCTATGACTTTGATGCATCAGAAGCATTAGATGGTGATGAATTTTTGGGACTAGGTTGAGACAATGATAATGAAGAAGAACTAACCGAAGAAAGATTAGTTATCTGGGCGGAATTAATAAAAGATGAATTTGGTATATGAAAACAGCAGGTAAATTATTTAACTACTTAAAAGATATATCAAATTAATAATTACTTATTTTTTTGTGTAGTATTAATTCTTAATTTTACTTTTGGTATTTAACAACGGTTTGGTATCCGTAAAATTCTTCGTTTTCTTCATTGTTTGTGGTAATAGTAAGGAATTCGTTTTTGATTTCGTATCTTGCATAGATAGTATCTGAATCAACTAGAATTTTCAAAAGATCATATTTTATTAACCAAATACCCCTGCCCTTCTTTATTTCTCCATTTTTTAGTGCCGAGTAGGACAGAGATCCAGATCTATGAAAAGATAAAACCTCAGTATTATCATTGGCTTTGGAGGTTATCTCTGTATTTGTTTCATTACCTACAAATGTTGTAGTCTCCATTGAATCAAATTTCCAATCTCCAATTAATTTTAAATGCTCATATTTAGGTCTTATTTTAAAAGTATTCTGAGCAAACTGTACCCCAAAGAGACCAATTAAGAATATGCTAATGTAATGTCTGATAAAAATACCGTTATTATTTACACACAATTAACGAAAAATAAACTTCAATAACAAAAATTATTACAATTATGAATAATTTGGTGGGGGGATATAGTAAAGGAAGAATGTTTTAATAAACATATAATTCCATACAAAAGAAATATCTCTACTCCCTTTACTATATTATTGCCTTGGGATATATGATATGCTAAGAATTTGATAAAGTTCCATAATTAAATAATATCAAGAAATTATGTAGACAAATAAAAGATCTAAACACTAATAATTTTTAAAAATATAATATTTGAAGAAAAATTTAAGGAATAATAAAAAGTTTAGTTAGCCTTGAATATGTTAACAATAGCAACACCCATAGCAATTAAAAACAGGCCAAGAATTGACTGCCACTGTAAAGTTTGACCATATATTATGTAGCCTAGTACTGAAATTAAAAATATTCCTAGACCGGCCCATGTTGCATATGCTATTGCTATGGGAATCTCTTTAATGGCAAATGT
>CAZPIF010000144.1:0-4590 GCA_964586565.1 uncultured bacterium | reverse complement strand
CCTACGCGTTACTCACCCGTTCGCCAGTTTAATAATTTTCCGAAGAAAATGTTCTCCTTGACTTGCATGTATTAAGCACGCCGCCAGCGTTCGTCCTGAGCCAGGATCAAACTCTCCATTGTATGTAATAAAGATATTTGTCGTTCTGGCCAGAATCGACGTTAAGACTCGTCGTATACCAAATTATCAAAAATCGTTTTGTAAAAAGCCGGGTAAATTACCCTCCATGTCAGGGCTATGCAATAGATATTGATGAAAACAAGTATAAATTTATTGAGAAATAATCAGCTGGGGTTCTGGGAAGTCTAAAAACTTACTTGGGGAGAGATTTTTGACTCTATCATCAATATAGAATTCTACTAGTTTTTTATTTTTTAAATCGGTGTCTTTAAAGCTTTTTAAGGCACTCGTAATAAAAACCCCAGCTCCAATAACTAATGGAGCAATTACATATTTATCCGATGATGAAGAAACTGATAAGCGAGTTGGCATCCTATCTTTTTTTGCTAGTTCATAGTTTATGTTTTTATCACTATAATTCTTTGTTATTGGCATCGATGAAGAATAGTTATCTACAATTCTATTACTTCCAACAAGGTTTTCTACTTTTGCCCAATTTGCTATTAGCATCATCAATCCCACGCTAGAAAGAATTCCTTGCCCCTCATCCCATTCTTTTAATAAAAATTGGCCACCTCCAGGTAAAAGAGTACTGGATAAGAAAACTATATATTTATTATAACGGGGAACTGAATTGACTTCTTCAATTGTCTGGTATAATGGGACCATAAGGTTATCATAGTGCGGATGATTAAATGTAGCTTGAGCTGAAATAAATGTTGTTCTGGCTTTTTCCCATTCCATATTATTCATATATGCGTATCCTCTAAATATCATTAAATATGGATCATCAGCCCCTTCCGTATTATCTAGCAAATCATTGTTTCTGTCTTTCTGAATTAAATCAATATAATGGTTTCTATATAATGCAGCCTTATAGACCTTTGTATTTTTATCATCAGAGTTAATTAACTTACCATAATATTTGCGCGCTAGACCATAATTCTGTGTTTCTTCATAACATCGAGCTATATAATAATTGATTGCAGGGATAATAGGCGCGTTAGGAAACTTGTATAATATCTGAAATGAAACCAATAAACATCTTTCATAATATCCTTGTTGAAATAAAAAATCACAGAAAGACACCATTTCTTCCTTTTGAAAAGATGTATAACCTTCCCATTCAGTTTTTATATCGTCAGTAGAGCGATATATATCTTGCTGAGAATAAGATATACTAAAAAAGATACTTATAATAGTAAGCTTTAAATAGTTCCGCATAAAAAAATTCCCCTTTCCAGAGATAGGGGAATTTAATGAAAAGAATTGATTTGTAAATAGGTTGGTTTAACGCATTAAAAGCATCTTCTTTCTTGAAACAAAAGATGTACTACGAAGCTCGTAGAAATAAATACCCGATGCGACAGGATTGCCAATCTCATCTGTTGCATTCCACTCCATTGTATATCTACCAGGGCTTAAAATACCATTAACAATAGTATTTATATTTTGCCCTAAAATATTATAAATACTTAGTGTTATATATTCTCCTCCATTAGGTATATCAAATGAAATTTGAGTAGAAGGATTAAATGGGTTTGGATAATTTTGAAGCAGTGCAAATTCTTCTGGAATAGCTAGATTACCATCAATACTCAATGCCTCAGTTGAAACAATTGCCGGATTATCTGAATTAGGATAATCACAAACTACATTAAGAAGCTCTGGTTGTGCTGATGTACCAGGAAGATTAGCAAGCCCAAAGTAGAACTCAACTTGATCAGGGAGAGATGCACCCTCAGTAAGTTCATATGTAATTGACAACAATGTTCCTTCAACACCATCTCCAGATGTTTGGGCCTGAGATGTACTGTATGCAAGTATCTTAAGATAATCTTCGAGGTAGTTATCTATAAGCGTCATATTTCTTGGAGCACCATCAGAGTCTGTAACATTTTCCAATTTTTGACCTTTAACTACACCAACATATGTTAATAAATCAGTATCATGATAAATATTTAATTCAATACCACGTATTGGCTCATTATCTACAATCTGAACAGAGAATGTAATCTGGTTACCATCTAAGGTCACACCATCTGCAAATCCAAGACAACCGCATAATCCCGTTTCAATCTCCTGATCATAGGTTGGATTTACAGAGCCATCAGGCAACATAGTTCGTGTATCAATTTGCACAGCTGTCTCTGCTGGACAATCCAAATCAGCCCAACTGCTTGATAAGCCTAGGGCAACAACTATTAAAATTTTATATGTACTTCTCATCTCAGAGTTCCTTTAGGATTAGGGTTAAACTTACAAAAATTATTTTATATTCAGCAACCATACCTACTACTTTATAAACATGACCTTTTGAATGTTAAATTTTTCTCCTGACTGTACCTGAATAAAATAAATACCGGTTGGCAGAATATCACCCATACCATTCTTACCATTCCAGCTAGCTCTATAATACCCCGCCTCTAATTCGCTATTCATCAAAGTATTTACTAAACGACCCGATACATCAAAAATACTCACAACCAATTTCCCTCTGACATTTGTTTCAATATCTATACTTGTAGAAGGGTTAAAGGGATTTGGATAATTAGGAGAAACTAAAAATTCATTTGGGACCATAGTATTTTCCGTATCAACAGAAACAAGAGCTAGAGACATGGAACCAGTTCGGGATGGATTGGCCCTATGCATATTCCATGAGATACGATTTCCAGATTCAGATTTTATATCTATAACTTTTAATCCCATAGTTGTAGCAATAAAAATTTCTAGGTCACCATCATTATCAATATCTTGAATGATCGGAGTAGTCTCAATATTCCCTGTTAACTCTATTGGAAATCCATCATACGCCGTGCCATCATTATGTAATACATACAATGTACCTGATTTTTTCGCAGCTACAACCTCCAAATCACCATCATTATCAAGATCCACAGTCAATGGTTCTGTCAAAGAATTAGAGCCCATATCTAAGGGCCAACCATCTAACTCAGAATTATTTAAAGGATTCCAAATATGAACCATGTCATCATACCCAGCAAAAAGTAGATCAAGGCTTCCATCATCATCAACGTCAGCAACCGAGATACCTCCCCTGATATCGTCTCCTGTATCAAAGTACGCAAGCTCACTACCATCGTGATGCAATACAAACAATTGACCATCATCGTTACCCGCTACAATCTCTAAATCACCATCATTATCGAGATCAACTAGTGTAGCAGGAGTGTTAAATCTTTTTGTAGTTACTTTGTCAAATTTTAATACGCCAAATTTGTCAAATGCATATATTTTTTCGCCCCAAGTGCAAACAACGATATCAACGATACCATCTCCCTCTAAATCTCCTATTGCAGGACCAGCAGACATTCTCTCGCCTATATTTACTGGAAACCCATCTACATTGCTTCCATCATGATGAATTGCATATAATTCACCTGCATCGTTTCCATTCTGAGTGGTAAAAATAATCTCAAGGTCACTATCATCATCAAGATTATACAGAGCAGGTGACCCCACTATATAGCCTGCTTGGTTATATGCAAGTTCTTGTTGACCGCTATAGTTCAATATATAGAGTTTCCTATCATGAGAGCCAAAAACAACCTCATCTAATCCATCATTATCAACATCACTAATTGCGGGACTAGAACGGATCTTATCAGTGACCTCAAATGGAAAGTTTACTAACGCATCACCCTCGTGAGAAAAACCATATAACCTTCCATCTTCATCTCCAACGAAAATCTCATAATTTGAATCACCATTAAGGTCACCGATAACAGGAGAAGACTTAAGATTCATAGTACTTGATGGGTATGAAAAACCATACTGATCCAGAGAAAGTGAAAGGTCAATACTTACTTCGACCTCATAGTAAGGGTCCTGTAAACCAGCCCTTAATTGAATAACGCAGGGGATATCTCCTAAGCCTGAACCTTCAGCTGCCTCTATCAAAAAATAATCCATGAACTCTAGAGCAGAACCACCTGCAGGTATGGAACTTCCAAACTCTATTGTATCATCAAGAATTTCTAAGCGATTATCTGTTGAAGAGATAGTAGCAACAACATTTTGGGCGTCCGCCCATCCTTCTTCATTCCCAATAATTAACTTTACCTTCATCTGCTCACCGGGATTAAAAACGCCATCTCCATCTGTGTCATTCATCTGTTTAACATCATAAACATAAAGACTAGGGTATACACCCGCGCTCAGAGCCTTGTTTATATTTAATCTTCCAGTACCTAGCATACCTACCAAGCTCTCACCGTTGCAAGTACCCTGCATATCATTAAATTCATCAGTGTTATTTATAATTCTATCCTCAATCCATGATTGCTCTGCATCTGGGAATCTGGACCAAAGAAGCGCAACGGCACCAGCCGTTATAGGAGAAGAAAAAGAAGTTCCGCTAGCTGGACCGTATCCACCACTGGCCGTTGTAGTATATACACTTTCGCCAGGAGCACATAAATCTACTGTGGTACCTGCGGTAGCCCA
>CAZPIF010000143.1:0-4599 GCA_964586565.1 uncultured bacterium | reverse complement strand
TCTTTAAAGAATATAAGCATAGGGTATACCGGAGGTAGCTACCACCCTACACTAATTGGGAAAAAAAATGGTTATAATAAATCTGAATTTATGGCATATACAATCTCTCTTTTTAGGGACCTAACTAATGACAGATACCTCCCAAATAGAGGAAGCAAAACAGTCCTAGAGATTGATGGCGGATATGATAAAAAAAATTATTTTATCAACGGCATATTAAATTTAAAAAAATTATATCCATTAAATCATTCCTATTTTGTAGAGTATCAGTTTCAATTTGAAGGAATAAACTACTTTAATTCTCAGGTCCCCAAACATAGGTATAAGTGGTTTGGAGGAGCATCAGACCTTAGAGGATATAATGAAGATATGTTTAAATCAACACAGTATCATGTTTCATCAATATCTTTATGCTACAAACCATATGAAAAATTACAAATAAAATTGTTTTCTGATATTGGATCTGATATGTTAGATCTTTCAATAAAAAATAAATTAGGGTACGGTTTTGGTTTGAGTCAGGTTAATAAAAATTCAGTTTTTATCATTGAATATGGTTTGTCTGATAGATACCTAAATAATGGTAAAATCCATTTTAAATGGATTTCAAGATTATAGCTTAACAAATCGAATTGTAAAGTAACTTTATCATATTGAATTTTAAAAAAGAAATATTAAAGATTATTTTTATAAGCTTGATCATGTTTGTTTCATGCAGTGGAAAGAGGCAGGCTCTAGGAGCTGATAATGAAATAAGGGTAATATGCTCAGAAATTGATCAGGAGATTATAGAAAAGTATTTATCAAAAATATTTACGGATACAATTTTCACACCAGAGCCGGAACCATACTACCACTTGAAATTTTCTTCGCCAGAAACCTTTTTAAGTTTAAAATCACAGTCTCAAGTGATAGTTGCTGCAATTCATCAAGATAAATCGAATCCAGGATATCAACTTATGAGTAGGCTTTTATCTTCAAAACAAATAAGTAATACTCTTGAGAATGATCCAATTATTTTAGGACAAGATGTTTATGCTAAGAACCAAGTACTTGTTATTATCAATGCCAAATCTGAAGAGTTATTGATGCAGTCCGTAGAAAATAAGAAAGTACTTATCAAAAAAACATTCCATAATCTATTCATTGATAGGCAAAGTAATATTATTTTGAGTAAATATAGGAATAGTAGTCTAGAGGATTCATTAAAATCAAAATTTCCATGGTCAATAAATATTCCTTGGGGATGGGAATTAGTAAAAGCGGAAAAAGATTTAAATTTTGTTTGGATTGGCGCAGAAATGCCATTCCAATGGATAAGTGTAAGTTGGTATGATGGTAACTTAGTAGATGATGAATTGAAAATTGGGGATTACATATGGAATTATCCTGAAAAAAGTTATGGATTTATTCAATTCAATAAATACAAGTTTGAACTTAAAAAAACAAATTATAATGGATCAGTAGCTTGGAGAGTAAAAGGTATTTGGGAAACTATAGATAAAGTAGAGGCAAAAGGTGGACCATTTCAATCATATCTATTTTATGATTCAGAAAATGATAAAACCTACCATCTTAACTATTTAATTCATTATCCAGGTAAAAATAAATCAATCTATATGAGACAAATGGATATAATAGTAAAAACATTTAAATTGAAATCAATATGACAATATTAATTACAGGAGCATTTGGTCAACTAGGTAAATCTTTGATAAAAATATTAGGTAAGAAGCATAATATTATACCAACAGGACATTATATACCAAAAAATTATAATGGTATAAGATTGAATATTCAAAATAAAATCCAATTAAAAGAGATAGTTAAGACTATACAACCTGATTTAATTATAAATCTTGCAGCAATTACAGATGTTGATAAATGTGAAGAATATCCTCAATTGGCAAAGGAAGTTAATATAGCAGGATTAGAAAATATTTGTAATACATTTGGAGGAAAAATCATTCAACTGTCAACTGATTATGTTTTTGATGGTAAAAGCGGTCCATATAATGAGGAAGATGAAATATCTCCTATTTCAGTCTATGGAAAAACAAAATCTGATGCTGAAAAAATTCTATTAGATAATAATCCTAATCACCTTGTAATAAGGGGGAATGTTTTATACAGTGGCAGTTTTGCTTTTCAAGCTAGTTTTTTGAGTTGGGTTGTCAACTCACTTAGAGAAGGAAAAAAAATAGAAGTTGTTAATGATCAATATAATAATCCAACTTGGACACAATCTATGTCTGATATAATTGAACTCTGTATATCAAGAGGTATCGGTGGTATTATACACTGGGGGGATGCTGATTATTTAAATAGATATGAATTTGCGAGACTAATATCAAAAAAATTTGAGCTCAAGGATTCTTTAATTGAAGAAATTAAAACAAAGGATCTTAATCAAATTGCTGCTAGGCCGCTGCAATCTGGTTTACTAACTGAAAAAGCAACCAAATATTTAAATGTAATACCTCCTACAATAGAGAAATGTTTGGATGAAATCCTTAAGGCAAAATGAAGATTTTAATTGTTTCTCCTACATATAATGAGAGAAAAAATATTCAAAGTTTGGTAGAACAGGTTTTGAGTCTTAATCCAGACTACCATCTATTGGTGATTGATGATAATTCACCTGATGGTACTGCAATAAAGATAGAAGAATTACAAAAACTTTTCCCAAATCTTCATTTAGAGAATCGCCCAGGAAAAGCAGGGTTGGGGACTGCATATCTTTTTGGGTTCCAATGGGCACTTGATAATGATTTTGATGTTATCGTTCAAATAGATGCGGATCTATCACATAATCCGAAAGATATACCTAGACTAGTTTCCAATCTCAAAGAGAATGATCTAGTAATTGGCAGTCGATATGTTGAAGGTGTCAGTGTGGTGAATTGGCCTATAAGAAGACTGATCTTGAGTTATGGTGCAAATATGTACTCAAGATTAATTACTGGGATGCCAATCAAGGATAGTACTGCGGGCTTTAAGGCATGGAGTTCTTCATTAATGAAAAAGATCGATCTATCTAAAGTAAGATCCCAAGGCTACAGTTTTCAAATAGAGATGCATTTTAGGGCTTGGAGAGTTGGCGCAAGTATCAAGGAAGAACCGATTATTTTTGTTGACAGAACAATAGGTGAATCAAAAATGTCTAAAAAGATAATGTATGAAGCCATATGGATGGTCTGGCGCTTGCGTATTTGGAAAACTTTTGGGTGGATTTAATCTTTAATGGATATTTCTTTTTGCATAGTCAATCTAAATGCAATTAAACTATTGAAAAATTGCATTAATTCAATTCCTAGTGCAGTTGGCCATTATTCTTATGAAATTATTGTCGCTGATAACAATTCATACGATGGCTCACAGAAATATCTAGTAGATAATTCTTCCTCAGTTAGAGCAATCTTTAATAAAAGAAACATAGGTTACACAAAAGCCATGAACCAAATTCTGAAGTCTAGTATAGGAAAGTATAAAGTAGTACTTAATCCTGATAGTCAATTAATGAGGTCTTCTGTTTTAAAGATGATTGATTTTATGAAGCAAGATAGCATGGTTGGGATCGTAGGCCCCAAAATAGTAGATAGATATGGTAGGTTCCAAAAATCATGTAGGAGAGGTCTTGCCACACCAACAGCAGTTTTTTCTTATTTCCTAGGTCTTCCAAAATACTTTCCCAGAAATGAAAATTTTACAGGATATCATTTAAATCATTTAGATGAAAATGAGATAAATGAGGTAAGTGGGATATCAGGATCATGTATGTTAATTAACGGGGAATTAATTAAAGAGATAGGATATTTTGATGAAATATATTCTATCTACCAAGAGGACTCAGATTATTGTATCAGAGCGCTTAATCATGGTTGGAAAGTATATTTTTATCCTCAATCTCAAGTTATGCATTATGGCGGACACGGTGGAACAAATTCTTTCCCTTATCAAATGATATTTGAATGGCATAGGTCATATATCAGATTTTATTTCAAGCATTTTTCCAAAGAATATTCGAGTATGTTTAATGTCTTTTATTTATTGCTAATGGTTGGAAAGCTGATTTTTTCAGAAATAAGGGCCTTAATACAAAGGTAAATGGAAAACAGTAGTTATATGGATAATGTAATGCTTTTTCTTTTGGGGAGCATTCTTATTTCTACTATTTTATCTAGAATAAGTCTAATTATTGCACCAATTATTGGCTTATTGGATAGACCAGAAAGTGCAGATCACAAATCACATACCAAGCCAATACCTCTTACAGGAGGATTGGTTCTACTAATCACACTAGTTATTATGATAATAATAGGTGATTTATGGGGGGAATCAGATATAAGAGTTCTTATGGTTTGTGGGATTATTGTTGGTTTGTTTGGCCTAATTGATGATCTTATTTCTTTATCACCTTTATTAAAATTAATTGGACAAATATTTGCTTCTTTACTTCTTATATACTTGGGTATTCAAGTTAATATTTTTTCTGCTCCTGAATTTTTCCTCAGAACTGGAACATTTATTGATAGTCTATTGAACTTATTATTAACAATAATATGGATGGTTACCCTTACAAATGCATTCAATTTTATA
>CAZPIF010000142.1:0-4610 GCA_964586565.1 uncultured bacterium | reverse complement strand
AAAAGGAATCGAAAAGACCAACTACTTTAAAGATAAATATAACAGAATCTAAAAAAGTGAATATAACATCTGCCATTGATGAAAAGGTCAATAAGGTAGACAGCCTGGATGGTGTTCCAGAAATGTGGTTGGAGCCCGCCACTGAGCCTATTGAGAATATAGAATCTTCTAAGAAAAAACCAATCAAGGCCACTCAAAATGTTGCTATAAAAGAAACACCAAAACCTAAGAGAAAAGAATCTCCTAGTGTGACTGAGAAACAAAAAGAAACTCCTAGTGTGGCTGAGAAGAAAAAAGAAAAAAATCAAGATCCCAAAGATCAAATCAAGGACGATAATACATTCCACAATATTATTGTCCTGCGTTCTTTAGCCTGCAAAAAGGTGAAAAACAATCAACCGCTCTATCCTGGTAAAAGATTTCCTACAGATATTGGAAGAGTGTTTTGTCACTCTCTACTTGATAATAATACTGGTAAATACAACGACATTTACCATATATGGTACATGAATGGAAACTTGAAATCCAAGGTAAGAATTAGGGTAAGAGAAGGCAAGGAGATTCCAGCAGTATCACATAGAGAGGTAAAAAATTCAGATAAAGGTACATGGAAAATTGAAATTACTGATAGTGATAAAAAGATTTTAGATACTGTCATTTTTGAGGTAGTTTAGACTATCAAACATCATGACACCTAGACTAAGAATCTTATCCATAGGCCTTGCCCTATCACTTGCGTATGCTATCTATGACTATGTAGATAGAAATAATGCTAAAAAATCTGTTGTTACAAAATCTAAAAAACCCAAAAAACGTGCTCGGACTGCAGGAGTCAGTGCTACTAGAGCAGCAAATCTGAAAAAAAGATTTGAAAAAAGAATAGCAAAGATTGGTAACAAAGAGACAGCTAAACCAAAAAGCAATTTCACACCCGAATCAGATTTCCTTCCAATCTCCAGCGATATCACATCTCTGGATGGATGGGCCAGAAACCCTTTTGTTGAAGTATACGAACCACCATCAATAAATGAAAAAATTGATATAAATCAAAATTTAGAGATGGATGAACAAGCAGGATTGCTCACGCTTGATGGTCTAATTATTGAGACGGCTATTCTAATGGGAGAAAAAGCGTATGTTACAATAAACGGCCAAACATTTACAGAAGGTGATCAGATCAACAATGCGCTCATTGAAAAAATAGATAATGAGCAAATTACTTTTAAAGTTGGAAAAACAAGGATAATTAAAGACGTTGGTACATAGAAAATATATTATTACATATTTTTTCCTATTTTTCTCTTTTGTTTTTGGACAACAATTTTCCAATCCATCTTTCCTAAATAAAGATGGGGAACAATACGATTTAAGCCAGAAAATGTCTATTAACATGAAAGACTCTGATATAAAAAATGTTCTTATGCTAATTGGAGAATTAACTGGTCTAAATATCGTTGTTAGTCCTGCAGTTAAAGATACTATAACTGCAAATCTTGAAAATGTATCTGTTAAGGCTGCGCTTGATGTTATACTTAAACCCAATGGATACAGTTATTTCACACAAGAAAATATCATTATTGTAAAAGGTTCTGATACTGATATTGTTAGAGAACTTGAGACAGTAGTACTTAAGCTAAAATACATCAAATCAGATGATCTTGCAGGTCCTCTTGAGGCGGTATTATCGGATCAGGGGAAAGTTCAATCATTTACACCAATTGTAACAGCGTCCGGGGCGGGCGGTGTCTCAAATGTAGTCATCATTTCTGATGTTCAGGAAAACATCCCAAATATTCTTGGAATGGTTGGAGAACTTGATAAAGCCATTCCTAATATTAATATTGCTGTTAGATTTATAGAGTCTGGTGTTGACTCCGCGCAAGGGACTGGTATAGACTGGTCAAGGAATACACCAATATTCCTTGGTGGAGCTGAGGACACAACAGGGTCTCTCTTGCCATTTAAATTAAATAATATGACAATTGCCACTCTAAATCCATTTCAATTTGGGCAGGCTTGGAAACTGATGCAAGCTAGGGGAGAATCAAAAATTCTAGCAAGCCCTCAATTAACAACCCTTGATAATCATTCTGCTGAAACACAAATCACTACAACAATCTATATAGAAGGAAGCGTGAGCAATATGGGTAGAAATACTTCCTCAGGTAACTCATCAAGAACAAATACAAATACAAATACTGGTGGATATACAAATACGAGCAATGCAAGTGTTCGGCAGATTACTGAAAAGGATGTTGGCATAGACCTCCAGGTTACACCCAGAATCAATGAAGAGAATAGGATTACTCTTTTAGTAAATGCCTCCGTAGAGGCCCTCCTCTCAGCTGCTGAGGTGTTAACTGATAAACCTCGATCAACAAAAAGAACTGTACGAACACAGGTCACAGTTAATGCAGGAGACACAGTGATTATTGGAGGACTCATTGCAGAAAATGCTATAGAAAATAGAAAATTTGTTCCTGTCTTGAGCGATCTTCCTTGGATAGGAAAAATGTTCCAGTCTAAGTCAATTGACAAAGAACAAAGAGAGCTTTTGATTTTTATTACACCTAACGTAGTTGGATAGACATATTATGCAGAAGAACCTACCTTACATCATTATCTCATTTGGGATTGCAGCTTTGGTATCCGTCTTTTCATTTTTTGACGTATACGATAATTTTGAACATAATCTTTTGGATATGCGTTTCAAAAGCCGTGGACTTATGCAAACAAGAAATGATATAGCTACGGCTGATATTGATGTAAGGGCACTACAGACTGAGGGAAAGTGGGATCCTTGGAGTCGAGAAAAACATATTCCAATGGTCAATCTTGCGGCAGAACACGGACTGGATGCGTTTATCTTTGATGTATATTTTATTGAAGACAGTGAGCGGAAGCTTGAGTATAAAGTACTCAACAATATTGATGACTCTACTCTTTCAATGGAAAAAGTAAAAAATCTTTTCCCAGATCCCGACAATGATCTTGCTAATGCATCACAAAGAGCTGGAAATATTATTTTTGCACAAAGCTTTAAACCCCAACCAAAGAAGAAAGAGCCTGTTAAAAAACGTACAGAAGTAATGGAAAGAAGACTAAAACTTCTTGAGGAGAAAAATTTATTTAAAAAAGTCGATCGTAAAAAATATTCCATGCTATTTGATTTTTATGATATTGAAACCGTTGTTGATACTCTTATAAAGAGTTCCGCTGGCGTGTATTTTTTCCAATCGGATCCGGACCCAGATGGTCTCCAACGTAAATATCCTTTGGTAGGTATCTATGAAGATAAAATATTCCCCTCAGCCTCGCTCGCTATAGCTCTAAAGCATTATGGAGTTTCTTTTGATGATGTAGAGATTGTACCAGGCAAGTACATTAGTTTTGACCTACCTGAGCCTGATGAACATGGTCGGGCAAATATTTCAATACCTGTCAATCAGAAAGGACAGATGCAAGTCAATTGGGCAGGAAACTGGCAAGATAAAGAAACCGGAGAATTTGATCTTGTACATTATCCGTATAATGTTTTAAAAGAATTTCAAGAGAGTGAATATTCCAACTATATACTGGCAGAATTCAAAAAACTTGTCAATCTTTCCTTTAATGGTAATGTAAAAGCAGCATATAAACCAGCTTTAGGCTATATCGATGCACCAAAAGGTGATATAAAAAACGCGGTTAGACAGGTTATGATGATGGGCGCAACTGAAAAATGGATTTTAGATAATCCAAAGGGAACAGCACAAGATTTTAAGAAACTACCGCCACATATTTTCAATGAGGTTAAAAACAACAATGTAATAGCAGATGCTTTTTTAGATTCAAATCAAACTCAAACCCCTACACTTGATGAACTAATAAAAAATAAAAAATTAATTTATGATTTTGGAATTGAAAATTACCAGTTCACTTCCTACAAACAGCATATGATTGATATTAATAACGCACTCAAAAGTAGTGACGAAAGTACTTCTAAAAAGCTTAATAAGATTCAGGGAAGTGCAAGATTAGTAGAAAGAAATTTTCAAATAATATCAAACTTATATAAAAACAACTTAATCAATGAACAACGGCCTCTTACCTTTTATCCCAATTCAAAACGCCAAAGACTATTTATTGGTAGTGAAGAAAAAAATACAGTACACAATGTTGTTCCTTTTGAATTTGTTGGAAAAAAACTCTACTATGGCTTGACAGCCACTGGTACATCAGACCTAAATCCAATGCCATTTGACCCACGTTATCCTATGGTAGGTTTGCACGCTAACGCACTTAATACTATACTGGATAACAAAATAATATATGAAGTTCCAAAAACTCAGGTAGCTGCGATTATTTTTGTTATTGGCGTATTGCTTTCTTTTGGGGTTCCAGCATTAAGTGCTGCAATGGGAGGTCTTGCTACTGGTGTAATTGTTGGGGGATATACCTGGTTATCTTTCTGGCTATTTTCAAATCAATATATATGGCTTGATATGGTTGGACCTCTTTCCACTATGGGTATTGGCTTCCTGGGAATCACTGTATATAACTATATACAAGAAGAAAAAAATAAAAACTTCTTAAAAGAATCTTTTGGCACTTATGTTTCTCCAGAACTT
>CAZPIF010000141.1:0-4624 GCA_964586565.1 uncultured bacterium | reverse complement strand
GAATTAATCGAAACATTTTGGCCAGATAAAAAACAACCGACTACTGAAGAACCTATGATAACTGTTAAAGAAGGAAAAGTACATGTCACATGTGACACAAAAGGTGCAGGCATTGGATATAAATATAGTGATCGAGATAAATATCCTTGGACAGGGTGGAGAATCTATGACAAACCTATAGAATTAGAAGATGTCCAAGAGATTGAATTGAGAACGCACAGAATAGGTTTTTTGCCAAGTAAGATAAAGAGATTTAAAAATGAATCTTAACAGAATCAAATTTTTAATTTTATTTATTTTTTTATTTTCATGTGATAAAAATGATAGTTTAGATCAAACCAGACCTAATATCATTCTCTTATTGGCTGATGATCTTGGATACAATGAACTAGGTTCATATGGACAAAAAATTATTCAAACGCCTAACCTAGATAAATTAGCAAATGAGGGCATGCGTTTTACAGATTTTTACGCTGGGAATGCAGCTTGTGCACCTTCTCGAGCGGTATTACTAACAGGAAAGAATGCTTCAAAATCAGAAGTAAGAGGAAACGCTGGATTTTTTGGTGATGATAGGTGGGAAGGTGTAGCTTTAGAGAAAAATGAATTCACTCTTGGTGAGATGTTCAAGTCTAAAGGATACCAGACGGCATTTATTGGCAAATGGCACCTCGATAATCCAGATGATGTAAGTACATGGGCAGTGGGACATGGTTTTGATTTTGCAGTGCAGGAGCAATGGTCGGCACGCTTTGGTAAAAAGAAATTCCTTCCGAATAGACTCTGGATAAATGGTGATAAAGAGTTTATCCCTTACAACTATACGCAATATGATTGTAAGGATCATTTAAGAACAGATATTGCATTCGATTTTCTTGATAAAAGAGATGGAGACAATCCATTTTTTTTATTTATGTCATACAGAGCACCACATAGTTTTGAAGGTCCTATCAGAGATACCCTTTTATATGCAAATAAGGGGTGGCCGGAAATCGAAAGAGTGCACGCCGCCAAAATTACCTTATTGGATGAACAGGTTGGCAGACTGATTAAAAAATTAAAAGCACTGGGGAAATTAGAAAACACATTGATATTATTCACAAGCGATAATGGCCCCCATTATGCTTCAGGTGGACATGATCTTGAATTTTTTAATAGTAATGGTCATTTAAAAGGTGGTAAAAGAGATCTCTACGAAGGGGGAATACGCGTACCTCTTTTAGCATACTGGAAAGGGAAGATTTTAAAAAATAGTATATCAGGCCATATCGCTGGTTTCCATGATATAATGCCAACATTTGCAGAATTAATTGGAATAAACCCCCCAAAACAAACTGATGGAATTTCATTTTTACCAACATTATATGGAAAAAAACAAATAGAGCATGAATACATTAACTGGGAATTTCAGTTAAGCGGATGGTTTCAAGAACTCCCCAATGGAGGATTCAGACAATCCACAAGGTTCAATGATTGGAAAGCAGTTAGATATGGGCTTGATTCAGATATAGAACTCTATGATTTAAGAAATGATGTTTCTGAAACAAAAAACCTTGCCAATCAATACCCAGAAATAATCTCAAAAGTTGAAAATATATTTAGACATTCTAGGACAGAAGCCAAGGGTTTTCCCTATGGTGGTGTGATACAGAATCACAAGTCACTAGATCGTATAGGCAAGATAAAATAATTCTAATTTTAATTTTTTTGAAATAGAGTATTAATGCATAATAAAAATAAATTGTTTGTGGTAGTATCTGTAATAATACTTTTACTTATATTATATTTTTATCAATACTCTTTCAATAATAATTCCTTTACTGGTATGGCTCTAATCCCAGGTGGTCAATATAAAATGGGCAGTAATAGTATTAATTCTTATGCTAATGAGAAACCAGTCCACATTGTTCAAGTAGATTCTTTTTATATAGATTATTATGAGGTAACAAACTTTGAATTTTCACAGTTTATTACAGAAACTGGATACGTTACAATGGCCGAGAGAGCTATTGATTGGCAAAAAATGAAACTGCAATTACCACCAGAGACAAAAAAACCTCCTGACTCATTATTATCGCCAGGATCATTGATTTTTAGATCCACTGACTATCCAGTATCTCTTAGCGATGAGTCTCGTTGGTGGAAGTGGGAGATAGGTGCAAATTGGAAATACCCAGATGGTAAACAAAGTTCCATTGAAAACAAGATGGATCATCCAGTTGTACATGTTTCCTGGGAAGATGCAAATGCTTTTGCGAAATGGTCTGGTAAAAGGTTACCTACTGAGGCTGAATGGGAGTGGGCAGCAATGGGTGGTAATGAAAACTATATATATCCGTGGGGTAATGAATCAATTAACTCTAAGCCGATGCGAGCGAACTTCTGGCAGGGGCATTTTCCATATTTAAATACAAGGGATGATGGATATTACTATACTTCATCTGTTGGTTCCTTTCCACCAAATAATTATGGTCTATATGATATGGCGGGCAATGTTTGGGAATGGTGTTCTGATTATTATCATGAAGACAGTTATAGTATTGATAGTAGTAAAGGGGTATGTATAGATCCTAAAGGTCCAGAAAATTCTTATGATTCCAGAGAACCACTCATTGTTAAGAGGGTTATTCGAGGTGGATCCTTTTTGTGTAATGATTCTTATTGTTCTGGATATAGAGTAAGTAGGCGAATGGCAGCTAGCGAAGATACAGGACTACGTCATACAGGTTTTCGGTGTGTTAAAGATATTAAATAATTTAGGTGTCCGCACTCGTTCTTATTATTTATTGCTAAACAATAGTTCCATATTTTTTTTATAAATGGTTATTGGAATTTCTTCCTTTAATCTATTGGTTATCTCTGATACTTCTTCTGTTGAAAAATATATTTTTGAATTATCATCTGATAAAGATAGTAAATATTTTTGTGCCAGGTATTCGTCCTCTGTCGATTTTATTTTCCACTGAACTTCTTTTTTATTAATAAGCCCACTTTTTTCAGCATTATTAGTTAATATTTTATCCCGTAGTGCAATGTAAAATGCCTGTACTGGATTTTCAAGAAATTTTCCAGTATTTGAGTTCCTCAGATTATTCAGCAGATCGTCTACTGTAAATGATCCATTAGGATATGTTACCAGAACCATATTTTTATTGAGCTTCAGATCGAGAACCGCATTCAATATTCTTTCACCGTTATGATCGCTCAGAGTATTGTTTAATTTGGTTTTATTGAAAACAACAAAATTGATTTGGTCCAGTATTCTAAGTGCAAGAGAATCATTGATAGAAACTCCATTAGTCATGAGATTATTAACTTTATTGTCTGCTTTAATTTGAGACTGTTTGGTTAGGATGATATTTTTAAGATCATTTTTTTCTGCCTGATATTCATTCTCACCTAAAATCATTTGTCTTTTTTCATCTTCTTTTAGAATAACATGCCAGCCATAGCTTGAGCGAACAGGCCCATGGGGTATACCAATTGGTATAGAAAATGCTACCTGCTCTAGGTTTGGATCTATAGTATTGTAAGATATCCAACCTAGAAGTCCACCAGAATTTCTTAATTCCTGATTCTTAAATAACTGCTTGGCGTACGTGTTGAATTGCTCAGGATGGTTTATAATCTTTGGCAGTATTGTATCTAGAACCTCTTTTTTTCTGTGGAACAGGTGTCTTAGCTTTATTTCTGTGTGCTGCCATTTAAAGTGTTTTCTTATTATTGAATCAACTAGGGTAGTTTGTTTAGTCCCTATAAGTTCTTTATAAAGGGCGTCCCTTAGTGCTAGTTCTTTAGATAATTGTACATGGTTCAAGGCAATAGAATCAAGATATATGCCTTTCTCTCTTGCAGCCTCTGCAAATAACTTTGTTCGTATCAAATCATTTAGGGTACGATTACGCTCAAATTTAGAGTCTTGAATATTTGTCTGAATCAATCTATTCGAATAGGATTCAATAAAATCATAAGAGGTCACCTGAGTAGATCCTACAGATGCAAGAATATCTGAATCTACAATCTGGGAGCAGTTATAGAAAATGCTAATAGAAATAATAGTACAAAGTAATTTAATCTTCTTCATTAGAAAAAAATATGTGAAAAATAGTATACAAAAAAAGGGGAGCGTGTGCTCCCCTTTTTTATTAGTTAGTTTAGATAAACTATTTCAATAATAGCATCTTACCTGTCAACATTCGATTGTCAGAAACAACCTTGTAGAGGTATAGACCTGATGGTACACGCTGTCCAAAATCATTTGTAGCGTTCCACCTCATTGAGTGTCTACCTGCATTCATTTCACCATTCTGCAATGTTTTAACCTCATTACCATTAATGTTGTAAATAGTAACCTGCACATTTGAAGTGTAGTCCAAGTCAATGCTTAGGGTAGTTACAGGATTAAATGGATTAGGATAATTACCTAATAGTGCAAACTCTTTAGGAATGAATAGCTCATTTCCTTCATCTGTTGCCAACCAGGTATTATCTGGGTTGTTTTCACCGAAGACAGTTTCTATGACAACGGTTCCACTAGCTGTTGGAGGCAAAGCATTTACTCTATCTTCACCGAATCCAGCTTCGTTATCCATCTGACCATTGTCTCCACCCTCATTTTCTATAC
>CAZPIF010000140.1:0-4696 GCA_964586565.1 uncultured bacterium | reverse complement strand
AAGACTAATTAAATCTATTCTATAAATTTAATAATTATAATTTGAATTGAATTATTTTAAAATTAATAATTCTTTTTCTTCTAATAAGTTCAAGTATTTAGTTTCAAATTTCTTTATTTCACTAATTGTATTGCCTAAAAGCTTGTGATCGCTAATGTTCTTTTTATTGTTTACTATAGATTGTAATTCATCTAATTCCGATTCAATTTTTTTTAACTGTTTTTCAATTGCATTCAATCTGTTTTTATTTTTCTTCCTTTCTTTATATTGATCGACTTTTTTATATACTTCTGTTACATATTCTAAATCATTTTTCGGTACAATTTTTTCCTTTTTTTTCCAATCATAATAATCATAATTACCATTGTACTTAATTATTTTCTTACAACCAACTTCATAGGTATAGTTTGTAACCTTATTTAAAAAGTGCCTATCATGGGAAATACAAACTAAAGAACCTGTATAATTCATCAGCGCATTTTCCAATACTCTTCTACTAACCATATCTAGATGGTTAGTAGGCTCATCTAATAAAATCAAATTAGGTTTCACTACTAAAATTCTTCCCAATGCCAGTCTCGCTTTTTCTCCACCAGACAATACCTTTACTTTTTTATCAATATCATCATTTGAAAATAAAAAACCTCCTAAAAAGGTTCTTTTATCTAATTCAGATAATCCATCAGAAACTCTACCTAAAGATTCTATTAGTGTGTCATTCTCATTTAATAAATCCAACTGATGCTGCGCGTAATATGCAACCTCTACATTGTTTCCGTAAACTATCTCGCCATCGGATGGACTCTGAACTCCTGCTATCAATTTTAAAAATGTGGTTTTACCCGCACCATTATATCCAACTAACCCTATTTTATTATTTCTTTCTAAAACTATATTTAGATTTTTAAAAACGACTATATCATTATAAGCCTTGTCAACATTTTTGAAAGAAACAACTTTCAGTGGTAATCTTCTTGAATCAGGAATTTTTAAATTCATTTCTGATATATTTTCTTTCGGTTCTTCTATTTTAACCATTTTCTCAATCATTTTTATCCTACTTTGAACCTGACTGGCTTTTGTATTTTTATATCTAAAACGTTCAATAAACCTCTCTGTTTCTTTTATTTCTCTTTGTTGGTTTTTATACGACTTTTTTTGTTGTTCTAATCTCAATTTTTTTTCAATCGTATAATTGGAATAATCACCCTTATATGATGTTATCTTTTTATAACTTATTTCAAAAATATTATTAATTGATTTATCTAAAAATGTCCTATCATGACTAATAATCACCATGCTTCCTTTCCAGTTTGTTAAAAAATTTTCCAACCAAATTGTGGAATCCAGATCTAAATGATTGGTTGGTTCATCAAGAAGAAGAATGTCCGGTTCTTTTAGGAGAATTGAAGCTAGTGCTACTCTCATTCTCCAACCGCCTGATAATGAATCTATTTTATCAGATAGGCTTTCTTTTTTAAATCCAAGTCCACCTAGTATTTTTTTTGCTTTTTTTTCTAAATCCCAGCCACCAACAGAATCATATTTAATCTGCTGATCACCTAATTGTTCTATCAACAATACATTAGTTGGATCCTTTAATATTTTATTAGATATGATTGAAATTTTGGTTTCTATTTCTACTGCCTCTGGGCATGACGATAAGACCTCATCAAGTATTGAGCCACCTGTTCCAATTATTATTTCTTGTGCTAAATATCCAATTGTTAAATTTTTTTGTTGCTTGATATTTCCATCATCAGGTGACTCCTTGCCTAATATCATCCTTAAAAGAGTTGTTTTTCCCGAACCATTTTGTCCCACTAGTCCAACTCTCATTCCTTTTTTTAAAACTAGATTTACATTTGAAAATAACTGCCCTGTTGAATAAGACTTTGAAAGATTTTCTACTTGAATCATCTTCCTACTTTGTTTTAAAAAATATTAGCACAAGGATTAAATTTTGCCAAAAAGACTATCACCAAGATTTTTTATAAGAGAGGTTTTTTTTATAGAATTAACCAATTCTGGAATAGGATTAATTTTAACTTTTACATAATTATCTGTGTGACCTACTAGCTTACCGTCTTTTATGGTTTCAAATAATACTTTACGTTTTTTATTCAGGTATCGATTATAAAAGTGATCACGTTTTTTATTTGATAGATTATGCAACATTCTACTTCTTTCTAGTCTTTTTTCTTTAGGTACCGAACTACCAAAACTACAGGCATCCGTATTTAATCTTTCTGAATAGGAAAAAACATGAAGATAAGATATATCCAGATCTAATAAAAATTCATATGTTTTCATAAAATCAGAATCTGATTCACCAGGAAAACCTACAATTACATCAACACCTATGCATGTGTCTCCATCTAATTTTTTTATTTTATTTATAAGAGATCTATAGATTTCTGTATTATACCTTCTTCTCATTAATTTGAGAATTTTATTTGACCCAGATTGTAAAGGGATGTGGTAGTGAGGCATAAACCTCTCAGATGAGTGACAATATTCTATTATTTCATCACTTAGAAGATTAGGCTCGATAGAAGATATACGAATCCTATCGATATTATTAAGATCATCCATCTCGCGTATTAATTCAAGTAAGGATTCACCATTATAACTTCCATAGTCACCTATGTTTACACCAGTCATTACGATTTCTTTTACGCCAGTTAAGGCAAGTTTTTTTGCAATTTTCATGGTGTTATTAATTGTACTACTCCTGCTCTTTCCTCTTGCAAGTGGAATTGTACAAAAAGAACATGTATAGTCGCATCCATCTTGAATCTTTAAATAAGATCTTGTTCTTTCATTAAGAGAGTAAGATGGCTTGAAATCATGAACATGTTCAATCTCTGACCATTTGACCATTGTATTTTTATCAAGATTAATATTTTCAATATGCTCAAGAAGATTAAATTTTTCTTCTGAACCCAACACTAAATCAACACCTTCTATATTCGCGATATCTTTTGATTTGAGTTGCGCATAACAACCAATAACAGCGATAGATGAATTAGGATTTCTACGTTTTGCTTGTCGAATTAATTTTCTCGCTTCCTTATCAGCATTATCAGTAACAGAGCAAGTATTTATAATATAGATATCTGCTTTATCGCGGTAATCAACCTTTTCATATCCATGCTCAATAAACTCACGAGATAAAGTTGATGTTTCTGAAAAGTTTAGTTTGCATCCCATAGTTTGAAATGCAATTCTTGTTAGTGGTGTACTCATTTAAAAATTTTATTTATAATTAAACATAATAAATTAAGAATATTCTTTAAAATAAATTAAGGATCAAAATATAAAGAAAAACACAAACGCAAGTTGAAAGTTTTAGAAATTATTTAAATATTATTTAAATAATTGTTGATTATTATTATTATTTCTAAATATTTTTAATAATAACAATCTATTTATTAAAATGAAACTTGACAACATAGATAAGCAAATATTAATTGAATTACAAAATTCAGGTAGAGAGTCTGCAAGCAATATAGCCGAAAAAATTAATGTATCAGTCCCAACAATTACAGAAAGGATAAGAAAGCTTCAAGACATCGGGGTAATTACTGGTTTTCAAGCCATAGTTGATTCTTCCATGCTCGGGCTTGATGTTACAGCAATTATAACTATTATATCGGGCTCCTCTCAGTATTATAAAGATGTTACTCTTTCTGCTGAAGGAACCCCAGAAATAGTACAATGCTTTAGCACAACTGGGAACGGGTCACATACCTTATTAGTAATTACAAAAAATTCTAATACTCTTGAAGAATTATTACGAAAAATTCAAAGTTGGCCAGGAGTTATTCGAACAGAAACACAGCTAGTACTGTCAAGCTATAAAAATGGTACTATTATACCTATCCCAAAAAATCAGTGACTTATTTATACCATATTGGGGATTGATTAAAAAAATAGGTAGGAAAAATTTAATAGAAGAGTGAATACAGCATAATGATTCTACAATATTAAATTAATAAGAACAATATAACCAAAATAGGAAAACCGATGAATAAAATTAAAGCCGAATATATATGGATGGATGGGCACAAGCCAACACAGAAACTTAGATCAAAAACAAAAGTGATGAATGGCCCTGTAAATAACTTAACTCAATTACCATTGTGGGGGTTTGATGGCTCGAGCACAAATCAGGCTGATGGTAATGACAGCGATTGTATGTTAAAACCAGTATGTATGAAACCTGATCCAATTAGAGGAGGAGATAATCTTCTAGTTATGTGTGAGGTAATGAACCCTGATGGTTCAGTACACCCAACAAACACTAGAGTACATTTAAGAAACGTATCTGATAAATTTAAAGATCATGAATCATGGTTTGGCATTGAACAAGAATATACATTATTTGAAGGACGAAACCCGCTTGGTTGGCCTGAAGGTGGTTATCCTGCACCACAGGGTCCTTTCTACTGCGGCGTTGGAGCAGATGAAGTGTTTGGAAGGGATATAGTAGAAGAGCACCTTGAATTATGCCTAGATGCAGGTCTTGAAATTTCAGGTATAAACGCTGAGGTCATGCCAGGTCAGTGGGAATACCAAGTAGGACCGCTTGGTCCATTAGAATCTGCAGATCAAATGTGGTTATCGCGATGGCTTTTATATAGAATATCAGAAGATTATGGCGTGAGTGCGACTCTACATCCCAAACCCGTAA
>CAZPIF010000139.1:0-4703 GCA_964586565.1 uncultured bacterium | reverse complement strand
ATTCATATTACTTCCATTATGTTTTTTAACCCTACATATTTCGTATGGTTTAGGTTCTTTACTTGGCATTTTTTATTTTTTTAACAAGTGGAATGATGTTAGACTAAAAGACAGATATTTTGAAAAAAATAATTTTATCTAAATTAATTAATTTTTTTATTTTTATCATTTTTTCATTATTTTTAAACGCGCAAGCGATTCCAGATGAATTTTATGATTTTCAAATAAAAAAGCTTTACTTAGATGCTGGTGAAAACTGGTCTGAGAACACAGTTTTTGGTCCAATTAGATACAGAAATACTATTGAGCAGTCAGACTCCTTAATTACTAAGACAAGGTTTGGCTCTACTATTTTTAATAATCGAAAAATACTTTATACATTTGGTCGATTTATTTTTAAAAAGAAATTTCATGGGTACTTTTATTCGCGAATAGTAGATAATTCCAATAAAATCGAGAGGTTCTCAGGTATACCTAGGGATATAGATAGAGGAGGGTTTACATCAGGTGAAACAGATCTATCTGGGATAAGTTATGAAAATGAATGGATGATTATACAATTAGGGAGAGGTAGACAAAGCTGGGGTGCTGGCACTGATATACATTTGGCGTTAAGTAGAGAATCTAATTCTTATGATTATGGGATGATTGATTTGAATTTTAGTAAAGTGAGAGTGAGATATTTTCATGGATATTTAGAAACTGATTCACTATCCATAAATAGATATATAGTTGGCAGAGGTATTGAATGGAATAATCTTAAAAACCTGTATGTAGGTTTTTCTGAAGTAGTTGTCTATTCGGGAAAAAATAGGCCTGTTGATTTATCTTATTTTAATCCAATCTCAACTCACCTTGAAATTGAATTAAATGATCGTCAAAACAAACTTGGTACGGATAGTGGGAATGGCATTTGGCAATTCTCTCTTGATTATTTAATTAGAGATAATATTAGATTATCAGGCAATTATCTCTTTGATGAATTTATACTAGATAAGGAACAAAAAAATGAAGGTAAGGGAAATGGAACTGCGTTTTCATTAAAAGGTGTTTATACGCCTATTAAGACAAATAACTCATTATTTTCATTTTATTATTCTATTATTAATATTGGTAAAAATACTTTTACACACGAGGAAGGAAAAAATAATTTTGTTCAAAGAAATAACCCATTAGGCTGGAGTATTGGCAATGATAGTAATGAAAAAAAAATTGGGGTTAATTTTTTATATCATGATTATATTATTACCAGTTTAAGTTTTGGAGATAGAAATATAGGTGAAAATAATTTTATCAATGAACCTTATAAGCCATATAAAGATTACCTAAAAGACCCTTCACCCAGTGGAAATGTTGAGAATATTAATTCTATATCATTCATGCTCCAATACTGGTGGAAACCTAGCTTTTCAATCATTAATCAGTTTGAATACAATATATCTAACACACAAGAGAATTATACCGAATGGAGTGTTGGGATTGACTTTTATTATGGTTTAAATATTATTATATAATGGATATCCCTTTCCATAAACCGAATATACCAGATAACTTTGATAATATTTTTTCTGATTCTATTAAAAATGGTTGGATCACTACTGGATCTCAAGTAACTAAATTTGAAAATCAATTAATTAATTACTTAGATGCGAAGCATGTAGTAGTAGTTAACTCATGTACAGCTGCACTTCATCTTGCTTTTGCAGCAAAAGAGTTTAAAAAAGGAGAAAAATTTATTGCTCCAACCCTTACTTTTGCTGCGACAATTGAGTGTGGTGAATATTTAGATATGGAGCCAATACTTATAGATAGTGAAGAAGAGGGTTTTTTAATTGATTTAAATAAAATTGAGGATATTGTTAAAAAAGATGATTCTATAAAAGCTATTATACCTGTTCACTATGCTGGTGAGCCAGTCAATGTAGATTATTTGATGGATTTAACAGAAAAGTATAATCTCTTCATTTTAGAAGATGCAGCACATGCATTAGAATCAACTTATAATGGAAAAAAAATAGGTAATACTGACCATGCAGCAGCATTTTCTTTTTATGCTAATAAGAATTTGACTACTGGTGGAGAGGGAGGTGCCATAGCAACAAATAATATTGTTTTAGCAGAAAAAATTAAGCAATTATCATTACATGGTATTACAAATGATGGTTGGAACAGGTTCAAAACTAAAGGTAACTGGGAATATGATATTGAAGCACTAGGTTATAAATATAACTTAACAGACTATGCTGCCTCTTTTGGCCTTTGGCAAATGTCTCAATTAGATCAATGGCAAATCAGACGTGCTGAAATATTTAAATATTATAATAAACACCTTAAATCTATTGAAGGTATTAGACTACCTAAATTGAGTAATGGTCATTCTTTACATTTATTTGTAATTCAATTACTAAATAACAGATGGGCAATTTCCAGGAATAAATTTATTCAAGAATTGAATAAGAAAGGCATTGGGTTAGGTGTACATTATAAGCCAATTCATCAGCTTTCATATTATAAAAATAAGTATAGTTTCAACTATAATAACTATCCTAAGGCTAATTCACTTTTTGAATCAATGATATCATTACCTATTTACCCAAGTCTTACAAATTTATCACTAGACTATATTATTGAGAATATTATTCAACTATATGATAGATACTCAAAATAGATTTAGTTCTTTTCTAACAAATTTTATTAATGTTAATAAGGACTTAAAATGTAGTACATGTGATATGACTCACTTATCATAAAATAATTCTAGGATAAAAAGATTAAATAATTGAAATTTTAAGCTATGGAATTTTTTTCAAGAGTTTTAGCAGCTATTCTTATTTTATTGTTATTACCAGTATTATTAGGGATAGCATTACTTAGCCTTTTACTTCAAGGTAGTCCAATATTTTTCAGTCAGAAAAGAATTGGTAAAAATTTTAAATCATTTATGATTTATAAATTTCGTACAATACTGATTGAAAAAAATAAGGAAAAATCATTTCAAGCGGAAAATAATGAACGGAATACAAAATGGGGCAATTTTTTAAGAAGAACAAAACTTGATGAATTACCTCAGTTAATCAATATAGTCAAAGGGGATATGAGGTTTATTGGACCTAGACCCGAAATTCCTGCCTATGTAGATAAAGAGACATTTTCCTTCCTTGATGAAATTAAACCTGGCTTATCCTGCTACTCATCTATTTTATTTAGAAATGAATCCGAAATTTGGTCAATGATTGACTCAAAAGACCCCTATGAAAAAATACTCAATATTAAAGTTGGCCTAGATAAATATTATGTTAATAAGAAAAATATGTCTCATGATCTAAGGTTGGTTTTTATTACAATATTATCTTTATTAATGCCTAAACGAATGGGGCATTATCTAATTATTAAATTATTGAAAATTGATGAAAATATAGGATGCGACCTTAGAGAGGCACTCACAAGTGTAAAAATCAAAAAGGTGTTAGAGGTAAAGAGTAATGGCCAAACTAAAAGGAATAGGCGAATTCTCATACTATCTGATATTTTCTCAATACTTTGCGGGTTTATTTTTGCTATTTTTATTCGATCTGATTTTGAAATGCCAGTATTCTTTCTAAACAAAGATTTTTATGATGTTTTAGGTATGGTTTTATTTATAAAACTTATCTCTTTTTCTTTTTTTGGAATGTTTAGAGGTATGTGGAGATATACAAGTCTTGCTGATATGTTCAATATTGCAAAAGCAAATGTTTTTGGAACATTAATAGTTATAGCTTTAATTGGATATTTACGAGGTTTTCAAGATATACCACGTGCTATATTTATGATTGATTTGATTTTGACATTTGGTCTAACTGCCTGCTCGCGTATATTTATTCGGTTGATATATTCACACCTCATTAATCCTAAATCCTATATTATAGAGCTAAATAAGAAAGTAATAGTTATTGGTGCTGGGTCAACTGGTGAATTTATTTGCAGAGAAATTATAAATGATTCAAAATATAGGATGGATCCAGTAGGATTTTTAGATGATGATTTAGAATTACATGGTAAGTTAATTCATGGACGTGAAGTTCTTGGAAAAATATCCAGCTTGCCTGAGCTAGTTTCAAAGTATGATGAAGCTCTGATTTGTTGTCCTAATGCATCGAGAAATGATATTTATAGAATAATTGAGATATGTAAAAATGCTGGTAAACCATTCAAAACCTTGCCATCTGTAGATGAAGTGTTTTCTGGGAAATTATCTGTTAATCAATTGAGAGAAGTTTCTGTTATTGATTTATTAGGTAGGAGTGAGGTTCAAATAGATGATTCTTTAATAAAACAATATATAAAAGGTAAGAGGATCCTTATTACTGGTGCTGGTGGGAGTATAGGCTCGGAACTTGTGAGGCAATGTTTGAAATATGAACCAGCATTAATGGTAATGTTAGATAATAGTGAATATAACTTATTTCAAATAGAACGTGAAATTCTGAGTGAGCCAAGTAATGTTTTAACAAAACCATTATTATCAAATATTCGTGATTTAGAAATTCTAAAAAAAGTATTTAGTGAATATCAACCGCAAGTTGTTTTTCACGCAGCTGCCTATAAACATGTTGCAATGCAAGAAGCATTTCCATGGGAAGCTATAAAGACTAATGTGCAAGGTACTTCTAATTTAGTAAAACTATCTATAGTGCATGACGTGCAAAAGTTTGTTTTAGTAA